>JADFJI010000195.1 GCA_022566235.1 Chloroflexota bacterium | reverse complement strand
CAATACAATCATGGACTACAGAGTCATCTCCTCAGATTCCCATGTCGCCGAGCCCGAACTCTTCTATCGGGAGCGAGTCCCGGCTGAATACCGCCATCGGACGCCCCACATCGAGGAGCGGGATGGTGGCCAGTACCGGGTCGTGGAGGGCCGGAAGCCCCGGCGGCTTGACCTGGCCGAGGCTCAGTTGACCGATGAGGATATGGAGAGAGAGTGGCGTAAGGGTGGCTCTGGAGGCACCGATATTCAGTACCGCATATCGGACCAGGAGAGGGATGGAGTAAGCGCCGAGGTGGTCTATCCTGACTACACCCTGTGGCTGTTCAGCTCCCCTGACCCTCAGTACCAGTTGGCTGTGGCAAAGGCCTACAACGATTGGGCCATAGAGCTCTTTGGCCCTTATGCCGAACGATTCGCCCCGGCGGCCGTCATCCCGGTGGCCGATATTCCAGCGGCAGTTGGCGAAATCGAAAGGGTGTCCCGCCTGGGCTATCGGATTATCAATATCCCGGCCGTGATGAGCAAGCGACCCTACAACAGGCCCGAGTACGAGCCTTTATGGACTGCGATAGAGGACTCGGGCGTCGTTCTAAGCCTTCATGCCCGCGCCGTCGACTACGACCCGTTCCCCGAGGGCATAGGCGAGGAAGAGATGGGCGGCTTCTTGAAGTGGATAGTGCTGGGCATGGCCGAGTCCCAGGACCCTGTCACCATCCTCATCGCAGCCGGTGTGCTGCAGCGCCATCCCAGGATTCAGTTCACCATCGCCGAGTCGGGGGCCGGCTGGCTGGGCTGGCTGTTATACACCCTGGACGAGCATGTGGTGAAGAAGCACATGTGGGTCCGCCCCAAGCTGGACATGATGCCCAGCGAGTTCTTCAAGCGCCAGGGCCACCTCACCTTCGGCGACGACCCCGCGGCCCTGAACAATCTCTCTTTGACCGGGTCCGACTGCCTCCTCTGGGGCAGCGATTACCCCCATGATGAGGGCACCTTCCCCCATTCTCAGGAGGTGATTTCGCGTACCTTCAAGGACGTGTCCGAGGAGGATACCAGGAAGATTGTTGGCGAGAACGCCGCCAAGCTGTACGGCTTCCCCCTCAATTAACCTCTGTATTGGTGCAAAACCGGCCCGCCGTGCTTCGGCTCCAGGCCGCTCTGAACATCGAGTACAAGATGTTCAGTAGCCTGAACAGCAGGCTGCCAAAGCCCCCTTCTTAGAGGCCGTTTATAAGCTCCTCAAACGGGAACGTCCCAATGCCGAGTCCCGAGTATCGGGACAAGTCGGGACAGGGGGTCTGGGGGTGCCCCTCAGTTTTGCCCTGAGGGCAGGCGGACACCAGAAACAGCTGTCGCTATGCAACACTACCCTCGAACTCTTCCAAGAGCGCACCTCTCCCTGGCCCAAGCTTAATTCTGAAACCGTGGTACCACTTGAGTTCCAAAAAGCTCCAGGCTGCTCATTGCCTGCTTGAAGGTCAGGAAGGGGATACTGGGGAACAGCTGGAGGTGCTGGAAATTCACCTCCTCCTGCAGGCGTTGGAGATGTTCGGAGATAGAATCGGGAGTTCCTACCAGAGCGATGTTGTGCTTGATGAGGAAATCCGACCAATCTGAGTTCAGATCGTCGTTGTCAGGTTGCGCGTTTTTCTCCAACATCGCCGCTCGCTGTCCCCGCTGACGGCCGGACTCACTGCCGAAGAACCAGTTGAGGCCGCCGCGGGCGTCCCTCACGGCCTCTTCCATGGTCTTGGCACAGTAGACCATGAATTGACAGGAAACGTTCTCTCCCAGGGCGAGATTGCGCCCCTGGGAGTTGGCGGCTTCCTTATAGGCGGTAAAGGCCTCTCGGTTCCCTTCCAGGGAGCGCGCAATACCAATAGCTCCAAATCCCTTGGCCCCACAGAAGGCATAGGAGCCGTTGGAACTGACCATCACCCAAACTGGCGGATGAGGCTTCTGGTAGGGTTTGGGCAAAACGTTGATGGCGATAAGCTCCCCATCGGGTGAATAATAGGGGGGCTCCAGCTTGACGACTGGGTCCGTTTCCTTCCAGCCAGGGACGGGGAAGGTATAGAACTCGCCTTTATAGGTGAAAACCTCTTCGGTCCAGGCCTTGATGATGATGTCGAGGCACTCTTGAAAGAGGGCGCGGTTTTGGACCTCGTTGCGTCTGTCGGCTGCGGGGTGGTACTGAGCACCCCAGCGAGCGTTAATTCCCCTCGCCACGCCGAAGTCCACCCGGCCTTTGGTCATGTTGTCGAGGATGGCGATGTCCTCGGCCACCATAAGAGGATGCCGGTCGGGTATGGAGACGGGGCTTTGGCCCACGCGGATGTGCTTGGTATGGGAAGCTATGTCTAGAGATGTAAGGATGGAGTTAGGGGTGCACGCAAAATAGCTATCGTGCCATAGATGGTGCTCGCAGGACCAGGCGGTGGTAAACCCCACTTGCTCCATCAGTTTGGCGTATTCTCGATTCTCCTCCACCTGCTTATCCCAAGGTGTAGGCACCCCGGGATGCCAGAATAACGAGCCATCAAATCGCATGTTCATTCTCCTCTTGGTCAATCAGCAGGATAAGCTTCTTCCAGTTTTAGACTCCTGAGTATCGCGTGGGCGGCGTTGTGGCCCGGCGCACCCGTGACCTCCCCACCCGGATGGGTGCCGCCACCGCACAGGTACAGGCCATGAATGGGCGTCTGGTAGTTGGCCCACCCTGCAAGGGGCCTCTGGTCAAAGAACTGCTGAGGGATCGTATCCAGCTGCCGGATGTTGCCGTCCGTCAGCCCCACCCGTCGCTCAATGTCCAGAGGAGTCATCAGCTCCCACTTTTCCACCAGGTCTCGCACACCGGGTGCGTAGATGGACAGGGTATCCATCAGGATGTCGAACACCTCCTGATGCACGTCGTCCCAACTCCCCTCGGCCAGCTTGACCGGCTGGATCTGCATCCAGGCGGACATCACGTGGTGTCCTGGGGGAGCCAGGGTATCGTCGTAGACGGTGGGTATCTGAATGTACATCTGGGGGCTGTGGGTAAAGCGGCCGTTCCTGGCGTCTGCCACATTCCTCTCGAAGTACTCCACGGAAGGGCATATCTTGACCATGGCCAGCATTTTGGGGTCGAAGCCCTCTCCCAGGTATCGGCTGAAATCCGGAAGACCGCTGAGAGCACAGTGGAGCTTCAGGCTAGAGAACTCGGTCTTGAGGCGCTTCACCCGGCCCAAGAAGTGATCGTCCAGATGTTGAGGATCGACCAGGTCCAGGAAGGTGCGCTTGGGGTCAGCGTTGGAGACCACGATGGAAGAGCGCACCTCCTCCCCGTCTACCAGCACCACGCCTATGGCCTTTCCCCTTTCGACCATGACCTTGTCGACCTGGGCGTCCGTCCGAATCGTTGCGCCCTGGCTCTGGGCGGACCGGGCCATAGCCTGGGTTATCACTCCCATGCTGCCCTTGACCAGGCCCATGTTCACGGGATTGGAGAACCGGTCGATGTGAAAGTAGGCCCTGGCCAGGATAGAGCCGGGCACACTGGGGTCGCCGGCCTCTGTCGCGCCGATGAACGCCCCTTGCACCTGCTCCGACTCGAAGTGGTCCTGGACCAGGTCTTTCATAGTCCGGGTCAGCATGGTCTCCAGGACCTCTTCGTCGGGGGTCCCCCGGGCCTTCTCGAAGAGCTGTCCCAACCTCGGTGGGGGGCTCAGGACGTAGGCCTGGATGAGGCCCGCGGCCCGCTCCCAGAACCGGTCCCAGCGGGGAAACGCCTCGGCGTCTCGGGTCGAGATCCGGGCGATGTCTTCGATGAGCCTGTCTGTGTCGCGCCACAGGTTGATATAGCTTCCATCGGGAAAGGGGAGGAACCTGACCGGGTCCAGGGGGTACACATCGAAGCCGTGCTTCCGAAGCTCCAGGTCTTCTATCACCTTGTCCTGCAGCATGTGGCAGTGGTAGGCGCAGGCGGGGAATTTGTAGCCGGGGATCAGCTCCTCGGTGGTGCATGCCCCTCCGACGATCTCCCTGCGCTCCAGCACCATGACCCCGAGACCGGCCCTGGCCAGATACGCTGCGCAGGTCAGGCCATTGTGCCCGCCACCTATTATGATGACATCGTAGTCCTTCGCCATCGCTCGTCTCCCGGGGATTTCGAGGCCAGTGGGGGCCCGGCCCTTATCCCTTTGGCCCCTTCAGACCAGTGGCTATCTCTTTACCGACTTGGGGCCGTAGGGCTCGGGCAAGAAGGGCCCGTCCCGGGCCTCCAGAAACGCCTTCAGGCCTCCCTTGGACTGGGCCTCCCAGAGCGCTTCCCTGTCGGACCCGTGGGACGAGTGGGCGATACTGGAGAGGGCCGCGTTCACCCGCATCGCCGCCCCCAGCCCCATGGCCTCGAGGCCCATCCAGGTGACAGCCTTGTTGAGCCTGACCGATGCCTCGGGCACCTTAGCTATCCGCTCCGCCAGGGCCAGGGTCTCCTCCTCCAGCTTGTCCGGGGGAACCACCTTGTTCACAATGCCCAGCCGGTATGCCTCCTCGGCGCCCATGTGGTCGCCGGTCAGTGCCCAGCGGTGGGCCTGCTTCCAGTTGGTGAGGGCGGCCAGCATGAAGGAGGTGTTGGAGATGTGCCGCACCTCGGGCTGGCCGAAAACGGCGTCCTCCGCGGCGATGGTGATGTCGCAGGCCATGCTGTACCAGAATCCGCCCCCCAGGCAGTAGCCACGGACCGATGCTATCACCGGCACTCCCAGCTTCCAGATGTGCATGAACTCCTCGGTATCGTAGTGGTCCCGGTCCCACCAGTACTTGATGTACTCGCCTATTTCCAGCCCGTACGGGTCGGCGGCCTGCCTGCCGTCCTCCCGGGGCTTGATGTCGTAGCCGGCGGAAAAGGCCCTGCCTGCGCCCGTCAGGATAACGGCCCGAACCTGGGGGTCCTGGTCGGCTTCGTCCAGGGCCAGGCGTAGCTCCTTGACCAGCTCCTCACTGAGGGCGTTGAGCGCCTGGGGCCTGTTTAGGATGATCTTAACGATCTTGTCGCTCTTCTCGTACAGCAGATTCTCATATGCCATGTTCTACCTCCTCTGGTTAGGGTGAAAATCCTTGG
>JADFJI010000194.1 GCA_022566235.1 Chloroflexota bacterium | reverse complement strand
CGCTACAAGTCCCGAGTATCGGGACAAGTCATATGAGACCAGTTAGTCCGTCATTCTGAGGGAATCCATCCCAGGAAGAATGACCGAAGAATCCGGGGTGGTTGGACAATTCCTAGAGAGAGATGGAAAGGAAGGGCACCGTCCCAGATTCCTCGCCCTTCCCAAAGGGGAAGGACTCGAAATGACATTAGCTAATTGCCTTAGCATCGGTTGTGAACGCTGCGTAAACTAGCACCATTGGTTAACGAAAGGAGATATCCGGGGGGAGCG
Source organism: Chloroflexota bacterium (assembly GCA_022566235.1). Classification (GTDB taxonomy): domain Bacteria; phylum Chloroflexota; class Dehalococcoidia; order Plut-88900; family Plut-88900; genus JACZVB01. The sequence goes on along the minus strand of JADFJI010000194.1, from coordinate 4,859 downwards.
GCTCTTTGAATTGTCCCGCCATGTAAGGTATGTGATAATCTCGAGAATCGATGTTCCGCACCAAGCCACAACAGCCAGCAGCCGGACCACTCTGGCGCGGACTGTTTGCCGGGACGAGGGGGGGCCTCCTCATCGGTGCATTGCTCGTCGCGGCCATCGGCCTGTCCATCTCCGCCCACCAGTACCAACGCTTCCCTGGCGATCTTCCCATAGCCGAGTGGGTGCAGTCCCTGTCCATTCCCCTGTTGGGCGGTTTTCTGGACGGGGTTTCGTTCCTGGGGAACTCGCTTCCGGCCGCTGTGATGACGACGGCAGTGGTCGTATTACTCTGGGTCCTGAGGCATCGGGCCGATGCTGCATACATGGCGCTGATCACCGCCGGAAGCACCCCCCTGAACTGGTTTGTCAAGGAACTGGTAGACAGGTCTCGGCCAGTTGAGATACTGATGAAAGCCCCCAAGGACCTTAGTAGCAACAGCTTCCCCAGCGGTCACACCGTCTTCGCATCTGTTTTTTTCGGCCTACTGATCTTGTACATCTCCGATCTTGACCTGGGGCCTCGGTGGGTCCGGAGAATCTTCCAAGTGCTATTGATCGGGCTGATACTGAGCATGGGGACCTCTCGAGTATATCTAGGGGTCCACTGGCCCAGCGATATCATCGGGGGATACACCTTTGGCGCCATCTATTTGACACTGGTGATGTGGCACCGGGGACATATCCGGGCCAGTAGGCTCACCTCCATCGGAAGGAGCGGTGAAGATAGCGGTTGAGCCGGTGGCTTCCGCAACGGAATCCTTTGTGATAGAATTGCGCCCAATCAGAAGCGAGGAGTATAAATCTCCAGATATTTTGGCTGGTGTATTAGCAGCGGACCGCCAGTGTATGAACCTTGATTTGTGGGTGGTGGACTTTCCCGACTCGGATTCACAATGACTCGTCTGATAGCCCTTAACAGAGCCGTACTGGTCCTCAACCAGAACTACGAACCACTGAATGTCTGCAACTTTCGGCGAGCTATAGTGCTGCTACTCAAGGGTAAGGCCGAAACCCTGGAAAACGGCCGGGGCGAGATCCGCACCGCTTCCTCCTTCTTCGAACTCCCGTCGGTCATTCGGCTCGGCCATATGGTAAAGCGACCTATGCTGCCACCCAAGTTGTCTCGCCGCGAGGTGTTCATCCGGGACCAATACTTATGCCAGTATTGCAGAAAGCAGTCCAAGGAACTGACCCTTGACCATGTAATACCCAGGCGGCTGGGAGGAACCCACACCTGGGATAACGTGGCGAGCGCCTGCGTGCCCTGTAACTTGAGAAAAGCGGGAAGGACCCCGGCACAGGCGAGGATGAAGCTGCTCACGGTGCCGAAGGCCCCGCCTTCCAAGAGGTATCGGGACCTGGGCTTCTATCTCGAAGTTAGAGTCGAGTGGCGAAAATTCGTGCCTGCCTGAGGCAGGTTCAGGGCCTGGGATGAGAAGCGTCGCTCTTTTCCAGGTCTTCCGTTGTAGCGATCCTCCTGAGGGAGGGCACAGGTTCTCTCAACTGGTTGATCAGTAGCTGATTGGGCGCTATGACCACCCGCCCCACCTTCTCCTCTCCGTCCTTCTCCACCACCACGTAGTCATCGACATCGATGTTCAGGCCGGCATCATCGAAGTAAAGCATCCGGCCCGATCTCTCCAATCGTATTCCAGCTATCGGGGGCATCGTTTCTCCATCATTAACCGGCGGTCTGGGCTTCGGGGAACCCGAGCATTAACCACTCCAGCGCAGTCCTGGGGTTCACGTTCCGTTCCAGATAGTGCCGGGCCTCCTTTATCCTTTTGATGAACATCTGGATGGCATCCAGGGAATACCGGAGTGACTGCTCCTCCAGCTTATCATTTCGATGCAGATTAGTCGCCACATCACCCTGGCCGGCCCACGTCAGAATGAGGTCACGCCACCACAAGGTCCACAGGTCCATGAGGTCTCGGACACCCTGTTTATCATTAGAATAGAGTTGGGATAGCTTGGAAGCGTATTGGAAGCGTCCTTCCAGGTCGCTGTCCGCCAGCTCTATGAGGACGTCCAGGGAGTCTATCCGGGCCCCAAGGACCGAGTCATCCTGCGCTGCGGATATGGCCCAGCCCGTGCATCCTCCAGAGAGCCTGGCTATCAGCCGGGCATTCTCTTCCTGGACCGCATAGCGGGAGGTCAAGGTCTGGGCCAGGTCATCGGTGGGCATGGGGCTCAACTCGATCCTCTGACACCGGGAGAGGATGGTCGGGAGCACCGAGGTCTCGTCCGTTGCCAGGAGGACAAACAGCACGCCCTCGGGCGGCTCTTCCAGGGACTTGAGCAGGCTGTTGGCCGCCTCGTGGGTGAGGAGCTCGGCCCCGTCCACTATGAAGACCCGACAGACCCCCTCGTAGGGGCGCAGGCTGACCTGCCGCTGAAGCTCCCTCACTTTACCTATACCAATCCTGGTCTTGTCGGTCTTGTCCTCATCCGATTCGCCTTCCGAGGAGGTATCTATCACCTGGACATCGACGTGCCAGCCCGACCCGATGCGCCGGCACTGGGAGCACACGTCACAGGGGGGTCGGCCTTCACCCTGGCAGTTCACCGACTTAGCCAGATACAGGGCCAGGGCCATCTTGCCGACGTGTCGAGGCCCAACGAAAATGTAGGCGTGGGCGAGACGGCCTGCTTCCCGGCTGCGGTCAAGTAGGGCTAGGGCCCCTGCATGGCCGATGATGCCTGTAGAGGGCAGGGTCTCTTGTGTCGTGTTCACAGATCGCAAAGCATCAGGTCCTGGTAGGTCTCCCTGCGGCGAATGAGGCGGGCGGACCCACCTTTGACCAGGACGATTGGGGGCCGGGGGGCTACGTTGTAGTTACTGGCCATAGAAAGGCAGTAGGCCCCCGAGGCCGGGATGGCTATGAGGTCCTCTGCCTCGGCATGAGGAAGGTCCACATCCTTCACCAGGATATCTCCCGACTCACAGAACTTACCCGCTATGGTGACCCGCTCTTGGGCCGGGTCTCCCGCCTTGTTGGCAACCATGGCTTCGTACCGGGAGCCGTAGATGGCAGGCCGGATGTTATCGCCCATGCCACCGTCTACGGACACGAATCTTCGAATACCCGGCACGTCCTTGGTGGAGCCCACTTTATACACGGCCACTCCCGCCTGGCCAACGATGGCCCGGCCCGGCTCGACGACCAGCCTGGGCGGTGGCATGTCAGGCTCTTTGCAGTGCTCCATTATGGCGGAGGTGATCACCGAGGCGTACTCGGCGACGGTGGGAGGTGGCTCGTCGGCAGTATATTGGATGGCGAAGCCCCCCCCGGGGCTCAGCTCTTTCAGCTGAAAGCCGTGCTTGTCCTGCATCTCGGCGGCGAAAGTCATGGTGATGTCTATCGCCTGCCGGTAAGGTTCAAGCTCGAAGATGGGCGAGCCCAGGTGGAAGTGCAACCCCAGCAGGTTCAGGTTGGGAGCCGCCAGGGCCTCCTTTATGGCCGCCTCGGCCAGGCCCTCCTGGATGGGTATGCCGAACTTGCTGTCCAGTATGCCGGTGGTAGTGTGGCTGTGGGTGTGAGGATCGACCCCCGGGGACACCCGTATCAGGATATCCTGTACCCGACCCTTCTTCACGGCAAGGTCGTTCAAGAGGTGTAGCTCATAGAGATTGTCCACCACCACCCTTCCCAGCCCCCAGCTCAGGGCCAGGTCCAGCTCCTCGGGCCCCTTGTTATTGCCGTGGAAATAGACCCTCTCTGGAGGGAACTGCGCCGCCTGGGCTACGGCCAGCTCCCCGCCTGACACCACATCCAGGCCCAGGCCCTCCTCCTGAAATATCCGGGCAAGGCTCGGATTGACGTAGGCTTTGCAGGCATAGACGACCAGGGTGTCCCGATATAGACGGGTAAACTCGTCCCTGAACTCGGCGCACTTACGCCGAAGGCTATCCTCGTCGAAGAGGTAAAGGGGCGTGCCGAACTCCCGGGCCAGGTCCACCAGGTCACAGCCCCCTATGACCAGGTGGTTCTGGGAGTTGATCTCGGTGGTCGACGGAAACGTGGAAAGGTTGCCGTGGGTCATGGGCCTCACCTTTGGGAACTAGGATGATGGAATTATACAGTGACGCCTGGAAGGGCCGCAAGGCGAGGCACGAGAATTGGAGGGAACGGCAAGGCAGCGCTAGGCCTCCAGTAGCCGCCGGACCCTCTCGAACACCGAGTCGAACATCTCACGGGTCAATCTCCCCGTCTGGGTGTTTTGCTGGCTGGGATGGTAGGACCCGACCAGGGTGAGGCCCGAGGGTAACGGGTAGACGACGCAATGGCCGAATTTGGGCCTAGGCGATCCCGACAGGTCGGGACAGGCGGCAAGGAATCCATCGAAGGCAACCTTCCCCAGGGCCAGCACCACCTGTACGTTGCTCAAGATATCAAGCTCGGCCAGTAGGTAAGGCCTGCAGTTGGCCAGCTCCTCAGCTACGGGTTTGTTGGCCGGGGGCGCACACCTCAGGACCGCGGTGATGTAGGCGTCGGTCAGGGCGAGGCCGTCATCCCGGCTGCGGGAGGATGGCCGGTTTGAAAAACCGTACCTGCACATGGCCGCCAGGAGCCAGTCGGCGCTCCTATCACCGGTGAACATCCGCCCCGTGCGGTTGGCCCCGTGGGCCGCGGGGGCGAGGCCGAGAATCAGCACCCTGGCGGACGCATCGCCGAAACCCGGGACAGGCCGGCCCCAGTAGTTCCAGTCCATGTACATCCGACGCTTCTTACGGGCCACCTCCTCCCTAAACTGGACAAGCCTGGGACAGCGGGTACAGGCGACTATCTCTTCATTTAGCCGGCGAAGGTCTATCA
>JADFJI010000193.1 GCA_022566235.1 Chloroflexota bacterium | reverse complement strand
TGGGCGTCGCTTCCTCGATGGCATCCTGCCGCTGGCATCGGGTTCATGGACGGACGTCAACTCGATCGAGGTCGAGATTCAGAACGGAGCCGGCCAGCTGCTGGCTACCCTCGACGATGGCGGGTCTGTGGCGCTGGCCTCGCCCGGGCAATTCGCCGGTTATCTGGGCGATGCCAATAGGCCCGGCCAGGCCCTCCCGGCCCTCGGAGGAGGTGAAGATGTTGCCGATGGCGTCCCCGAGGTTGGTGACGAATCGATAGATCGCCTCGAAAGCATCGGGAATCACGCTAAAGCTGGGCTCGAAATCGGTCTCGATACGCCCACCGGAACTCCCTACCCCAACACCCATAGGCCCCTGGTCCGGAGGAGGTGTGAGCCTGGGCACGAGCCTCACTATCAAGGGGGTAGAGTCCCGAACCAGGAGCAGAGTGATCTCTCTGCCCAGGTTGGCGTCCGTGTAGTCGATTAAATCGGAGATTGTGTCCACTGGACTGCCGCCGTACAGGTCGGCCTGGCTTGGCGAGGGCTGGTCCCCCGGGGATGGAGTTCCGATTAGGGCCCCGGGGTCGAACTGGGGATCGGTGCGCAGGATAATGTCCCCGGGCATGATGCCGGCGGCCTCAGCGGGCGAGTCCTGCTCGACGCTGGCGATGATCACCCGGGCTCCCACCAGTTGGGGCGGGAAAGTGAAGAACACGGCGAAGAGGAATATGGACAGGGCCAGGTTCATGGCAACCCCGGCCGTGAGCACGGTGACTCTGACACGAATGCTCCGGCCGGCCAGGCTTCTGGGGTCCGAGGGGTCCTCCTCCCCCGTCATCTTCACGTAGCCGCCCAGGGGTATGGCGTTGATGGAGTAGCGGGTCTCGCCCCGGACCACCGACGCGAGGCGGGGAGGAAAGCCCAGGGCGAACTCCTGGACCCTGATTCCGAAGGCCTTGGCGGCTATGAAGTGTCCCAGCTCATGAATGACGATGAGGACGCTGATGACCAGGAAGAAGAGGATGACGGTGTACATAGATCTGGAGTGGGTCTAGCCGGCGGCGGCATCCCGAGCCCACTGGTCCGCGGCCAGGATCTCCTCAAGGGAGGGGTTGTAAACCGGGGTGTGCATATCCAGGACCCGCTCAACCACTTTGAATATATCTGTAAATCCGATGCGACGTTCCAGAAAGAGGTTCACGGCTACCTCGTCCGCTGCGCTGAGGACCGCGGGATAGGTCCCGCCCTTCTTGCCAGCATCAACGGCAAGGCCAAAGCACGGATAGCGCGGGGTGTCCAGCTCGTAGAAAGTGAACTGCATCTGGGCCAGGGGGCCCATCCTTGGGGTCTGACTGTTGTGCCAGCGCTCCGGATAGGTGAGGGCATACTGAATGGGCAGGCGCATGTCTGTTGGGCCGATCTGGGCCTTGATGGAGCCATCGGTGAACTCCACCAGGGAGTGGACGGCGCTTTGCGGATGGACCACCACGTCGATCTGGTCGTAGGGGATGTCGAAGAGGTGGTGGGACTCGATCACCTCAAACCCCTTGTTCATGAGGGTGGAGGAGTCGATGGTGATCTTGTTGCCCATGCTCCAGGTTGGGTGCTTTAACGCCTCCTCGGGGGTGACGTCGGCCAGCTCGTCCAGTGGGCGCTCGCGGAAGGGGCCGCCGGAGGCGGTCAGGATAAGACGGGACACGGAATCTTCGCCTCGCAGGCATTGCCAGATGGCGCTGGGCTCGCTATCCACGGGAAGAAGGGAGCCTTTGGAGCGTCGGGCCTCGGCCATTACCAGCTCGCCCGCGGCCACGATCACCTCCTTGTTGGATAGGGCGACGGTCTTTCCCTGGCGCAGGGCTGCCAGGGTGGGCTCCAGCCCCACCTTGCCCACGGTGGCCATCATCACCACGTCTACGTCGGGGTGGCAGACCATCTCCTCCAGCGACACCCACCGGCGGCCGTTGGCAGGGAGGTCCTCAAGCTCGGGGCAAGGGGCGGTGCAGCAGACCAGGCTTGGGGAGAACTCGTTGACCTGCTGGACCAAAAGGTCGGTGTTTCTGCCCGCCGCCAGGCCGATGACTGAGAATCGGTCCGGAAAGGAACGCACCACATCCAGGGTCTGGCGTCCGATGGACCCCGTGGAACCGAGGATGACGAGCCCTTTTACTCCGTTATCCATCGAACGTAATAATACACTACGACCACGGTGAGAACAACGCTGTCCAGCCTGTCCAGGAGCCCCCCATGGCCCGGCACCCAAGACCCGGCCTCTTTGGCGCCGACCCACCGCTTCAGGTAGGATTCCGAGAGGTCGCCCAGGGTGGAGGCCACCGCTATGGTAGCCGCGATCCCCAGGACCTGGGCCGTCTCCACGGGCAGGCCCAGTGAGTAGTGGATCAGCAGCCCTATGAGCAGGGCCCCGGCCATACCGCCAATGGCGCCCTCCCAGGTCTTCTTGGGGCTGATCCGGGGGGCCAGCTTATGCCGTCCCAGGGCCTTGCCGACGAAATAGGCGCTGGCATCGGCGGCGAAGATGGTGAACAGTGTGAAGAGGACCCACTCCCGGCCCGAGGCTAGCTGTCTCAGGAGCAGAAGGTGGCTGAGGGTCCAGCCCAGGAGGAAGGCCCCTGCGATGGTCCATGCCCAGGGGACCAGGTCCTCTCGCCAGCGCCTCCTCAGAGGCAGGATGGGCAGGGACAATATGACTGCCGCACCGGCCACTATCGGCATGGTCTTGGTGCCGCCGAAAAGGCTGTTGATCAGGAAGGCCGTGGTCCAGAAGGTGCCGAGTAGGAGAAAGGGTCGGGTCCAGCGTTTGGAAATCAGGAAGTAGAGCTCGTGCAGGGCTGCGATGGCGATGGCGCCCACAACCATGGTGAACCAGGGGTCGCCGAACCAGATGACGGCGAAGATTGGAGGGACCACCACGACTGTGGTCAGGACCCTCAGCACCAGGCCAGGGATGGGCTGGGCGTTACGCCTGAACAAGTTCATTGTGGGGCCGGCGTCTGGCTCATTACGGGTCCGGCGTCTGGCTCAGACCCCTATGCCACCGAACCGCCTCTGTCTCTGGGAATAAGCAAGGAGGGACTTACGGATCTCTTCGCTGTCGAAATCGGGCCACGGCTTGGAGGTAAAGTAGTACTCGCTGTAGGCGGACTGCCATATCAGGAAGTTGCTGAGGCGCATCTCACCGGCGGTCCGTATTATCAGATCGGGGTCCGGGATGCCGTCGGTGTAGAGGTACCGGGACAGGAGCGCCTCGTCGATGGAATCTGGGTCGACGCCCTTGCGAACTATCCGTTGGACGGCCCGCAGAATCTCGGCCCGCCCCCCGTAATCGAAGGCGAGGCACACGGTTATAACGTCGTTGCTCTTTGTTAGCTCAACGGCTTCTTGAATAGAGGCCTGGACATCCTTGGGAAGCCTGTCCAGGCGTCCCAGGTGACGAAGCCTGACGCCCCTCTCATGCAGGCTCTTGGTTTCCCTCTGTATGGCCGAGGCGAGAAACTGGGTCTGACGGAGGACGAGGTTGCATTCTACGATGCCCTCGAGGCGAACGACAGTGCTGTTCAGGTGCTAGGTGATGAAACGCTGCGGAAAATCGCCCGGGAACTTGTGGCAACTATTAAGAAGAATGTAACCATCGATTGGACGCTTCGTGAAAATGTTCGTGCGCAACTTCGTGTTTACGTAAAGCGCATTCTGCGCAAATACGGGTATCCCCCCGACAAGCAGGAGAAAGCCACGCGAACTGTACTGGAGCAGGCAGAGACCCTGTCAGAAGTTTGGTCTGTACCATGACGCTGGCGCCTAGCCAACTGAGGAGCGGTCCAAGCCCCACCGTCTCACGAGTTTGTGAGCTCCTTTGCCTAAGGCCACTAGCGAGAAAGCCAATTCCCCGGGTGATGCATGTTGACAACCGGGTGAGAAATCCGGGGCTCTTGCACCTCCGCGGATCGTTCACATTAGTCGCTTTAGGCTAAATCAGGAGGCTTTTTTTCTTAATTGCCATTTTACGGCATTTTCAATGATCGCTGTATGTAGTAGGATCGAGACTATCGTATTACGATCGGTACTTTCTTCTAGCTGGCCGGACATCTATGGGACGCCACAACCTTTTGCCAGGCACATTTTGTTGGAGGGCATCATGCGAAAGCTCAGCGTGGAAGGATCGAAGGCAATTCAATTGAGAGTGCCTCCGGCGCAGCTCGCACGGATCGACCGATCGGCCAAACGTAGGGGGAAAAGTTTGTCGGCCGAGATCCGGGAACTGATTAATTTGGGCTTTGAAGCCAGGGCGATTGAGCACCTGATTGGAGCCGGAGAGCCAGAGGGGATCAAGGCAAAGCGTCAATAGATTAAATCTACGCCGCAAAGTTGTGGGTTGGATACTCGCAACCTTTGGTTGAAATCCGGACCAGACCAAAATAGCATTTCAGACAGTAGCTGTAGTGAACATTTACAAATGAAATTCGATCACACAGGTCCCCTAATGCACAACGCCCCTCAGAGGGGGCGCTGGGCAAGGACACTGTGTGAACCGGATTGGGCCGGTTCTTGCAGAATGATAGCACAATGGCCCACCCGGAAAGGGATGGGCTTTTTTACTTAGGAGGTGCAATATGAGTGCTGAGCGATTTCAGACTTGGGGAAAAGTACTCCGCGAGCACAAAAGCCGCCAAGAATCGAAAACGCCGCCGGGGGAGGCGTGGACAGAGGAACGTTACTACGCGACCCTCGCCTGGCTCGCTGGAGAGCTTGACCAAATGCGCAAAGAGGAAGAAATCGGCCAAAGCATGTCATACGTGAATCTAGTCCGGTTCCTAACATCGTGAAGAGGATTTAGACAGCAGGGAAAACTTGTACGACGGCCTTGCACGGCCGACAAGTATGCATCATAGGAGGTAATTACTTGGTACGGACTCTTTTCATTACCGAGGAAGAATGGGCCGGACAGGAAACAAGCCGGACAACCTATAACTTCGACTTGCGGGTAATCAACCGCCAGCTGAAAAAACGCGGTCGAACGATATTCGAAATGCAACCTAATGACTGGAAGCAAATTGTCAAAGAAAAAAAGTGGACCTACAAAACCACGCGTCGGAAGATCAGCGCAGTAAGAACCTTTTTGAGGCTTAGGGGAGTGAAGGAGCATTTCATGTTTGATCTCGAA
>JADFJI010000192.1 GCA_022566235.1 Chloroflexota bacterium | reverse complement strand
TATAGGAAGGGTGGCCCCTGACCTCCGATACTCTTCTATCCTCTGTTTGCACTCCTCCGGCGTTCCTATGGCAGCGATGGCGTTCACCATCTGGTCGGGCGCCAGCCGGGCCAGGTCCTTCCCCCTGCGGCCCTCAAGGTACGCCTGACGAATCACCGACGCCTCTTCCGGGAAACCCTGCTCCGCCAGAGCACGGTTGTACCTGGGAAAGAAGCCGGCGTAGAAGGCCAGCGAGGAACGGATACCCTCGATGTCGGGCGGGCCGTCCAGGGACACGCTGGTGGTTATCAGGTTGGCTATCTCCACCTCTTCGGACCGGCGGCCTGCGGCCCTGGCCCCTTGGGCCACGATTTCGGCCGCCTTTCGGGTGCCGCCCGGAGTCGTCCAGGTCAGCATCGCGCCTTGGGAGACCTCCCCGCAAATCTGGAGCATCTTTGGAAACACCGCGGCCAGGTAGATGGGTATCTCCCGGCGAAAGGATCGGAACCACATATCGAAGCGCTTGATATCGAAGATTTCGCCCCGGTAAGCAGTTTCTCCCTGCTTGAGCAGGGAACGAACGATCTCCACCGTTTCCCGCAATCGCTGCACGGGCCTCGAATAGGAGAGGCCGTGCTCCCCTTCTACCTGGACCTTGTGGCTGGACCCCAGGCCCAGGATGAACCTTCCCTGGGAGAAGTGGTCGACACAGGCCGCTGCCATGGCGATGGTGGGGGCGCTCCGAACGAATACGCTGACTATGCTGGTCCCCAGCCTGATCCGCTCGGTGGCCAGGGCGCAGGCGGTGAGGGTGGTGAACTGATCGCCCCCGTGGCCCTCGGAGAGCCAGAAGGAGTCGTAGCCCAGCTCATCGGCCAGGCGGCAGCACTCCACCACCTCCGGGGGCGTCAGGCCCTGGCCGCTGAGGCCTATCCCAAGGCGGGTCATGCCGTCAATTCCTTTCGTTCTCTACGGCAGGTCATCTACGAACTCGAAGGAGGGGGGAGACAGCTCATCGACGCTCCGTTCCTGCTGGTCCCACTGCTGGAATCCTGCCCATATCTTCTCCGATTCCGCCTGAACTTCCCTCATCAGCCGGTCCTGGTCTACCCCTACCACCCGGCCGTCTTTCACCACGGTCTTGCCGTCCACGATGACCCTCTCCACGTCGTCGCCTACGGCACAGTTGACCAGGGCCCTTATCGGGTCCTTGACTCCCCCGAAGTGGGGCCTCTGGAGGTCGATGATGAGGATGTCGGCCTTGGCGCCCGGGGCCAGCCTCCCCAGGTCCTCCCTGCCCAGTCCCCTGGCCCCGCCCAGGGTAGCGGCGTTGAACACGTCTCTGGATGAGCCGGTGAAGTAGTCCCTCTCCACTATCTTGCAGACCAGGGAGGCCAGCCTCATTTCGCCGATGATGTCCTGGGGGTAGGTGTCGGTGCCCATAGCCATGTTGATGCCGGCGTTCAGATATCGCTGGAAGGACTCCAGGGCCATGCCCCGGCGGGCGAATACCAGGGGCGAGTGGGCCACCGTAACCCCCGATTCGGCCAGCAGCTCCAGGTCTCTGCCTCCGGAGTAAGTGGTGGCGCTGTGGACGCTGGTGAAGAGGCAGTGGCCCAGGATCACGTCGGGCCCAAGGAGTCCGCAGTTCCACAGGTACTCTACGGGGGTGACGCCGTGGGTCTGGACTATCTGGTTGAACTCGAGGAGGGTCTCGGAGTTGTGGATGCTTATACCCACGCCCAGATCATCGGCCGCCTTGCGGGTCTCCTCGAGAAGCCTGGGGGTGGAGGTTGCGGTCTCCACCGGAAAGAGCATCCCCTTGATCCGGCCCTGGTAAGCGCCGTCGTATTCCTTTATGAAGTCCCTGGCCCGACGGAGATCGGACAGAGAGCCCTCTTCATCCCAGTAGCTCTTCAGCCGGGTGTCGGAATCGTAGTACCAGTGACCTGCGCCGTATCCGGGGGATAGGTAGGCCCTGATGCCTACCTCGCCGCACAGGTGGACAAACTGTTCTATTCCTCCCCGGCCCCCCAGCTCACCACCCATCTCCACCATAGTGGTCGAGCCGCTCTTCAATAGATTGACCAGGGAGAAGAGGCCCCCGACCTGGGGGCTTTCCAGGTCCAGCATGCTGAACTGGTTGTCCCGGCCCTTCACCGGCAGGTAGTTGAGGAAGCCGCAGTTCATCAACTCGGGCCGGCCCGCGTCGGCGATGATCTTCTCCGAGGCCTGGCTGCTGGCGTGGACATGGGTATTGACGAATCCTGGGCAGACCAGCTTGCCCCCGGCATTGATAGTCTCATCCACGGTCTCGGGTTAGGAGCGCCCGACATAGACTATCCGGTCGGCTTCGAACACGACCTCCCCGTCGGGCAGTATCTTGTGCTCGGCGCCGTCGAATCCTACGACGTACCCGCCCTTGATCAACGTCTTCACACCCGGCCTCCTTCCACCTGATGCTTCAGCTCCGTTTGCCATCCTCTGGACTGGTCTGCGGCGATGGTTATAGACGGGTCCCCTTCCCATCGATAAAGGCCAACGGTCCCTGGGTCTACAGGCATATTCCCCCTCAACGGGGCTATGCTTTCGAAGGGCGGTTGCAAGGGGGAATAAAACAGGAGGGTTGCTGTGTCGGGTTCAAGTATTCCCACCACCTATCGACAGGCGGGGCCGGAGTGACCGAAGTGGCCTAGTGGCCACGGTGGTCTATATCAGCAGCCTGGGCCTGTTCATATTCCTGCTGGGCTAACGGCGGCGCGGCAGCTGGGGGATCAGCCAGGACAGGAATGCATCGCTGCTGCGAGTCTGAATGTATACCCTCCCCGGCCCCGTCATCTCCACCACCAGGCCCTCGCCGCTGAACAGGGTCGACTTCAGCCCCCCGACCCGGGTGACCCGATAGTCGACGGACTGGTCGAAGGCCACCATGTGGCCGGTGTCCACGATATACTTCTCGCCTTTCCCCAGGTCCTTGCTGTGGATCGCCCCATAGCTGGACAGGAACAGGTCGCCTTTGCCCTCGAGCCTGAGTAGAAAGAGTCCTTCGCCGGAAAAGAAGGTCTTGGCCCCGCCCCATTGGGTATCGATGGAGATGTCCGTGGAGCAGGCCATGTAAGACCCAGACTGGACCATCAAGACCTCGTTGTTAAGCTCCAGATGGACCACGTCCCCGGGAAGTGCCGGGGCCAGGGTCACCTCGCCGGGCTCTTCGGCCCTGAAGGTGTTCAGGAAAAAGCTCTCGCCGCCCATGAACTTGCGGGTCAGGCCCCCCAGGAGCCCACCCCGCATCTTGGTCTCTATCTGGATGGTGGGTGACATGCTGACCATCGCCCCTGCTTCCGCCGTGATATCTTCGCCTCTGTCAAGGCTGATGACCGCCAGGGAATAGGAGGGTTTGTAGAGGATTTCGTGCTTCATCTCTCGGCCTCTCTTTGACCTGATAAGTCTTGTTATATCAGCGCCATCCCGACCATAAGCACCCGTCTCCATTGTGTCAAGGGAAAGTCGCCACGACTGTTGTCATTCAGGAGGCCCTTTGCTATCCTTTCACGGGCCTTCTGCCCCGTGCCATTCTGTGAGACCAGATGCCCGGAGGAGGACCTTCCTGCATGGTGTTCTCCCGCTAAGTCCCCGTGGACGGAGAGTTTTGAAGGAGGAGTTCATTTTTCCCTCTGGGACCGCCTTTCAGGGTCTTTGACCTATTTTCGAATTAACCTGAGAGACGAAATCCGGTTCGATGGGACCGATACGTCAACCGAGTTTCCCTTTGGGCGATTCGGAAATACTGCAAAAACCAGGCGACATGGAGTAGAACTATCGCTGAAAGGTCATCTTTTCAATCTGGATAGCACCTTCACGTATGCCTTTACGGATGCTACACTCCGTTCCGGGACAAATAGCGGAAGGGAACTCACCATGGTTCCACGAAACCAATTCACTTGGGGCGCTTCCTACGCCTGGGGGGAGATGTTGACACTCGGCTTCGATTCGTTCTGGATTGATGATCAATTTGTCACAGGGGACGACGCGAATACCGCTTCCCCCCTGGAAAACTACTTTGTGACCAATGCGCACCTGGTTTATGCTCCTAAAGAGGAGATCGAAATTTTCTTCCGTGTGAACAATCTTTTTGATAAACTTTATAGTACCCGAGCGGTCACCATCGGTTTTTCGGAAGCCTTTGCGACCGGGACGATTTTTTTCAATCCCGCCCCTGAAAGGAATATGACCGTGGGGACACGGGTTAAATTCTAAGAAAATAGAGTGTTACGGAGGGAACGGAGATGGACTATCTTTTGATCCTTTTTGCAGCAATTGCCAGAATTCTACCCCATCCTCCTAATGTCACACCGGTAGCTGCGATGGCTCTTTTTGGAGGGGCATATCTTTCCCGCCGTTATGCACTCGCCTATCCCTTGATGGTGATGGCGCTGTCGGATTGCGTGCTCAATCTTTTCTTCGGTGTCTCATGGTTTCTTCCCGAAAGCCTCTTTGTGTATGGGAGTTTTCTGATTGCAGGTTTTTTTGGGCTTTGGTGCCGTTCTCGCCGAAACATCGGGGTTCTTTATCTTGTCTGCCTTGCGAGTTCCATCCAGTTTTATCTTGTCACCAATTTCGGCACCTGGCTTGTGAGCGGGCTCTATCCGAAAAACGGGACAGGACTCCTTCAGTGTTATCTCGCTGGTGTTCCTTTTTTCCGGAATAGCCTCGTGGGGGATCTTTTCTGGTTCTCCCTCCTTTTAGGGGCATACCATCTGGCCTATCGCCTAATCTCTGTGCGGACACGCGCGATTTGATAGGGATGGCTTAGAGACAGTTCTCCAAACCGTTCCTTCCAAAAGGTGGGGGATATTGTTACAATAGAGATGATGAAAATCGTCTCTTTTTTACCCAGTGCTACCGAAATGCTTTATGCCTTGAGACTAGGTCGGTCTGTCCAGGGCGTCTCCCACGAGTGTGATTACCCACCCCAAGTATTTCGCAAGCCTGTGATCATGCATGCCAACTTTCTGTCGAAGACCACCTCAGACCGTCAGATTGACCGAAGGGTCCGAGAAACGCTTCGGACCGGAAAGGAACTTTACCGGATCGACCAATCCCTGCTTGAGAAGATCAGACCGGATCTCATCGTGACCCAGAAACTTTGTGATGTGTGCGCTGTCTCAAACGATACGGTTCAGGGAG
>JADFJI010000191.1 GCA_022566235.1 Chloroflexota bacterium | reverse complement strand
GGCTGATGTGCCAGAACAGGAAGTTTATCGAGTTGGCCTCCTCGTTCGGGCGCCAGGTAAGCTCCTCGGGAGTGAGGCCCTCCAGGGCGTGCTCCAGCCCTTGCTCCAGCTCTTGAAAGGCCCCTTCTATCATCTGGTTAGCGTCCAATTCTAGCCTCCATGACGGACAACGGCGTCCTTAGATACCGGTTGTGGCGAATTGCTTCAGCGTCCATCCGAATATATCCTCGGGGCTATGTAACCTTTGGTGCTAGTCTGCTGGGCCTACAATACAGTCATGCGAGACCGGTTAGTCTGTCATTCTGAGGAGTCCCGACTAGTCCCGAGTACCGGGACTAATCGGGATGACGAAGAATCTGGGGTGGTGGAGCAATTCCTATAGAGAGAAAGGAAGGGCCCTACCCATCCTTCCCGTATGGGAAGGATGGAAAGCGTTATTAAGCACTCTCCGCCAGGGGGGAGTTGTCAATGTGGCGGACTGTTTATATAATGCCCTTTGCACAAAATCTAAAACGGGGGGCGGGTGATTGAATGTATTAGGTAATCATCTTCTGCTAGAGTTGAAGAACTGCGACAGGGAGATGCTGGACGACCTGTCGCAGGTGAGAGAAGCCCTTATCTCCGCTGCCGAAGAGGTGGGAGCGACGATACTGGGCGAATCTTTTCATAAGTTCAGCCCTCAAGGCGTGACAGGGGTTCTACCCATCGCCGAGTCCCATCTCTGCGTCCACACATGGCCCGAGTACGGCTTCGCCGCGGTGGACGTGTTCACCTGTGGCCAGACCTTCGACCCTAATCAGGTGGCCGAGTTCCTGATCGAGAAGTTCGGGTCCAAGGACCCCTCCATCATGGTGGTCAAGAGGGGAATCATGGTCTCGGACCGGGTAGAGGCGGCCCATTAAGAAGGGGCCCGGGTCCATGGACAGAGAAGCCAGCACCTGGTTCCGGGAGCCGATCACAGATCACCTGTATCAGGCCTGCCGCATCACCGGCATCGCCTTCTCAGGTCAGAGCGAGTTTCAGACCATAGAGGTCATGGATACACTGGAGTTTGGGCGCATCCTGGTGCTGGATGGCAAGACCCAGTCCGCCGAGTCCGACGAGTTCATCTACCACGAGATACTTGTCCACCCCGCCATGATCATCCACCCCGCTCCTCGACGAGTGTTCATCGCCGGCGGAGGAGAGGGGGCCACCCTCAGAGAAGTCCTCTCCCACAGCACCGTCGAAGAGGCTGTGATGGTGGATATAGACCGGGAGGTGGTGGAGGTATCCAGGCGATACCTGCCCTCCTGGCATCTTGGCTCCTTCGATGATCCGCGGACGACGCTGCTCCATCAAGATGCCGGGGCCTATCTCAAAGATGCCGAGGCGCCCTTCGACGTTATCATCATCGATCTGTCGGACCCGGTAAAGGGAAACCCCTCGGCCCTGCTGTACACCCGGGAGTTTTACCAACTGGCCCTGGAGCGCCTCACTCCCCAGGGGGTGCTGGCCATCCAGGCCGAGTGCGCCGATTACGGACGGACCCAGGCCTTCACCGCCATCTGCAACACCCTGGGGCAGGTCTTTCCCCAGGTATACCCGTATCACCTATCGGTCCCATCTTTCAGCGGGGACTGGGGGTTCGCCCTGGCTACCCTGGGCCCCGACCCCACCCTGGTGTCGCCTAAGGAGGTAGACCAGGCCATATCGACGAGGATCACCAGGCCATTGAGGGCCTACGACGGGGTCACCCACCAGGGCATATTTACCTTCTCCCGGGCCGTCAGAGAGGTGCTGGAGGCGGAGACCCGGGTCCTCACGGAGAACGACCTCCTGGTCGTCACCTGAGGAAGGGCAAAGGAGGGCGAGGGTTGCGGGTTACCGCTACTCCGTCAGGCCGAAGTACGGGACCATCTGGGACCTCATGTAGCGCTCGCTCAAGAAATTGAGGGCCCGCCTCGCCAGGGTGAACTTCTCTGAGAGGGTGTGGAGCACGGGCCCCAGGCCCGTCTCCCTGGACTCCCTGGCCGCCAGCCTGTAGAACGCCTCTCCCTCCCGGTCGTAGTCGTCCAGGGTCCGCTTCGGGGCGAACCTGCTCCTCCGGTGTCCTATTCCGTATCTCGTCTGCTCGGGGAAGATGCCCGCCAGAAACAGGGCGATGTCGGCTATCCGCTGGTAATATCTGGGCCGTTCCTCGGGGGCGGCCTGGTTGCAGAGATGGATCATGTCGTCCATGTCCATATCGCTGAAGCGCCTTCGCCGCAGCCTTCCCCTCTCCAGCCGGTAGGTTACAGTGCTCCTGGTCCTGGCGAAGGAAGACATCAGGTCCACCAGGTAGTCCCGGGGCGGTTTGTCGTCAAGCAGGCTGGCGACGTCGCCGGCCTCGAAGATGGGGATGCGCTCGCCCCGCTGGCCGACCTCGTTGATATACGACCGATTTTCCAGGTCTCGGCGCGTCTGGCGAAGTAGGATGTTAAAGAGCATCCACGGGGATATGCGGACAAGGGCCTCTTCATCGCTCAGGATGCGGCGGACCAGCTTAGGGTCGTCCAGCATCTGCTCCAGGAAATCCTCTTTGTCCCTGACCAGTTCGATGATGAAGTCGTGGTCCTGGCGCTGGGTGGCTGCCGTCTCCACCAGGAACTTCAGGTCGGCCTCAGAAAGTTTCATAGCCTTGGCGCTCCAGCGGCTGGTCTCGTATCCGATTCTAGCACGTGTAGCTATTAAACGATGGGGGGCGGGAAAGGTTGGGGAAATATCAAGGTGTCCCCACCTAAGTCCTCCCCCCTTCCTGGCCGGCTACGGCCAAGGACCCTTCAAGCATCCCGACCCTTTAGATTCTTATCCAATTCTTATCTAGTTCCCATTAGCGTCGTACATTTTTGCCCCACTATGTAGGTGGGCACAGTCGCCAGACAAGGTTGTTTTTGCAGAACGAAGAGTGAAGAACTTGGAAAGAGAGTTACTCTCACGGAGGAAAAACTCGTGGCCGAGATCCCCGAAAACGTAGAAAGCTTAGGTGATGTGGAGTTTTACCAAAAACTTAGTCTTGCTTCCGTAGAATACGATTTGCCTCCAAATCAGATCGTTACGGAGGCGCTGAGAGGGTGGTTGGTCCAACAGAGGCAGATGGTACTGTTGGAGACCCAATAGGCCATTTTTCACTGACCGGGCCCCCTGCCTGCGAAGCATCCACGGATCAAGCAAGCTGTGATGTCTGACGCACCGAGGGGGAGCGAGAAAGTTGGAGGGATAGGCGGAGAACTCGGATATCCACCTGATGAACGCCACTGGGCATTAGTTCGCCATGGGCAAGCCCTGGTTGAGGGCGACATTGTGGCGAACCTGGATAAGGACTGCTATCAGCTACCAGTTCTTTCCCCAAAGAATGGGGCCCTGAAGAGGGGGTTAATCGCCGTCCACGAAGATAACGCTGCCAGTTGTGGTGTTCAACCGTTTTGGCAGTATCGCCAGGTACTCAGGAGAGTTGTACCATTCCTTGGCCTTGGCAAGGCTCTCGAACTCAATTGCTACCACGGCCGCGGGAGACCAATCGCCGTCCATAACTTCAATCTTGTTGCCGCCGCCCAGAACTTTGCCGCCGTATTTCGCCAGGGTAGCTCCAGCGAGCTGCTGGTATTCCCCGAAACCGGCTGGATCGTTAACGCTCTCAATCGATGCAAAAAGCCAAGCTGCCATTGGTATCCTCCTTGTTTTCGTTCAACGGTTACACTTCCAGGGGTGTATCTTCCCGGTTTGCCCACCCCCACATGGACGACTCCCCGGAAGTTACTAGATTGTACCAAATAAAGGGGTCAAGAAAAACCCAGGTATATTACGCCTGTGCAGTTGGGATTTACAGCCACAAAAAAAGGCCCTTTTTATTCAGAAAGCGGGCTAAGGGCCTCGGACCCTCGGGCCCCTTGCCCAAGCATCCACGGATTAAGCAGGCTGGGTCATGGGGCCCGCGGAGTGGGAGCTGTGGTCTTCTTCCTTACTTGAACTCACTCGGCGGTAGTTTGTGCACTGATTTCCATTGTAGGCGAAGCAGTAGCGTGATAAAGTAATGCCAGCGGAGGTTTTACGCAAATAAGGCCGTATGGAGCCCTATTTTCTGCTACTCATCTGATGGAGAGAATTGGGCCAAAGGGGCATTGTCGGCAATACCGACGTGCAATTGCATATGAGATGGGTCTCCGGTTAGATCAGTCTTTTTTCTTTCAGAATCGTTTCGTAGCCGGGTCTTGTAAGTGGACAGTCTACCAAGTCGGCAAATTGCTCATTATCGAGGTGCACCTGCCTCCGAATGCTGGCTAAGGTGCCCTTCTTAACATCGCCCTTGTGGTCATGAGGAATCGTAACCCTCGTGATTTTCTTTCCATCCATAACATACCACCCAGTTCGCTCCGAGCCACTTCCCAGCGAAATTCCTAACTTCTGCTGCATTGCACGGGTGACTTCTCTATATTTGTAGGAACGCCTAGGCAATTGCGTTAACTACTCTCGATAAGGTTTTCAACCACCTCTTGGGTAGTACACCTAGCTCGTCTAAGCTGCTCGAAGACAACTCCGTATATAGCTGAATGATCTCTGACTCCAAACCGGCCAATGCTTCGCTCGCAATATCTGCAGAATAATATAGGTCAATCTCAGGCCATCTGGCGATAACTTCATCCTCATATTCTTCGAGGATGACCAGGAGAGGTGCCTTTAACTCGTATCGGTCATCATGAAGGCTAATTAGATGCACTGTGTTGACTGATGCTTGGTTCTCGATAGATTCTTTTAGCGCACTGGTCACGACAACCAATTCTTCGACCATTGTTTCAAAATTTGCAGAGGAATCTCTTATTTCGGATCTAAGATGCGATACTTCTGCAGTAAGACGAGTAAGAATGTCGGCTTGCTCTAGTGCCTCGAGTACGTTTGTCTCTGGAGAGCTTCCCACCCCCATCGATCTTCTTCGGCTAATTAACTCCACTCCAACGTCCCATATTTGCATTCGCGGAGCATACGCAAGCGAAGGATCGACGTATATCACGGGGCTTTCGGCTATCGGGAACCACTCTGCGAGAGGATCTATTTTTTCAGCCATTTCCTCACACTCTCCGTTTTGACTAGCAATGGAGAAATCAAGTCTAGGCTCCTATTGAAAACAGTAGTAGGGAGCGCTATGTCTAAGGGGATATCTATT
>JADFJI010000190.1 GCA_022566235.1 Chloroflexota bacterium | reverse complement strand
GTAAACAGCATCAGCACCCCCAGCGCACCGAGGATGATGCCGGCGACCAGGGTCTTTCGGCCAGCCCGCGCCAGTTGGGGCTCTGGAATGTCCCGGATGGCCCTGACGATGTTCAGGCGGCTGATGCGCCAGGAGGCGAAGGCTACGGTCACGAAGGTGATGATAGTCCCGATAAAGAAGGCGACGAGGACGCTGGTAACCTCCACGTGGGGGGTGAGGGTGAAATCGTCTGTCGGGTTCTGCTCGAAGGCGCCGGAGGTTGCTATGACCAGGAGGTGTCCTAGACCGATGCCCACTACCACCCCGACGATGGATGAGCCGAGTCCGTAGATCGCTCCTTCGGTCAGGAACATCCGGACCAGGTGACGGCGTTGCATGCCCACGGCCCGGGCCATCCCCAACTCAGCTTTGCGCTCTGCGGCCAGCATGGAGAAGATGAGGAAAATCAGAAGCAGCCCAACACCGATGGAGAAGAGTCCGAAGGTGGTGAAGAAGGAGACGAAGATGCTGCCGATATCATTGGCAAGGTCGATAAGCTCCCTCTTAATGTCGAAGACCTCCAGCCCCGCTCCCTTTAAGGCCGGGAGTTCCCCGATCCGTTCCACGACTGCTGAGGTGCGGTCCACGCCACTGGACTCATCGCCCAGGTTGGAGATGAGGATGGCCGAGAGTCGGCCCTCCATGCCCAGCAGGCTCTGGGCCTGGCTCAGGGAGACCAGGAGCACGACCTCCGTTTCGTCCCGTTTGAAATACCATCCGTCTACGATGGCCTTGACCGACATCTGGGTCAGGTTTTCGGGCCCCAGGGCCAGCCCCAGAGTATCTCCGGCGACGGCATCGAGCTCCGCGGCGCCATCCTTATCGATATAGACCTGGTTGGGGCCTAGGGAAGCCAGGTCAATGGGCCTTCCCTCGGTGTCGACCAGGGTGTCGAAGGCAGCGGCCCTGGCCGGGTCCAGGCCTGAGAAGAGGGCGTTGATCTCGAACTGCTGGCTACGAAGGTTGACTACGGCGATCTGTTCCACCAGGACGGGCAACACCCCGTCGATGTCCGGGTCGGCATCCAGGATGGGGGCGAGCTCCTGAAAGGTGGTCTGGGAGAAATCCTCTGGGAGGGGCAGCCCCTCCCATACCTCAGAGTCCTCGTCTATTCGAATAATCTCGTCGAGGGAGAGCAGACTGTCTATAACGTTTTTCTTAATGCTGAATGTAATGGAGTCGCCGGTGGTGAAGGCGCTGGTGATGATTGCCGTGGCGAGCATCAGGCCGATGATTATCAGGAGGCCTCGGGCCGGACGCCGGCGAACGTTGCGCATCGCCATTTTGACCAGGATGGGATTTCTCACGGCAATGAAGACCAAGGCCAGACCGAAGAGGGAAAAGATGAAACCCAGGGCCAGGGCCAAATCGGGTACAGGTACGCCGAAAAGTTCGTCCATTAGATGCTACCTACTGCCGTATACGGGTTCACCTTTAATAGGGGGTTGATGGGTAAGCTGTCCCTGGGATTTGCTAGCCGCCGCCGGCGGCCTCGCCGGGTCTCTGGCCGTCTATGCGCCCATCCCGCATCCTTATGGTACGGTGAGCACGTGACGCAACGATATCGGAGTGGGTGACCAGCACGAAGGTCTGATGGTTCTTCTGGTTCAGGTCACAGAGAAGCTCCATGATCTCCTCGGAGTTCTCGCTGTCCAGGTTGCCGGTGGGCTCGTCGGCCCAGACTATCTCGGGCTGGTTGACCAGGGCCCTGGCTATGGTGACCCGCTGCTGCTGGCCTCCGGAGAGCTCGGCGGGATAGTGGCGTTCCCACTCCGTCAGCCCCACCAGATCGAGGACGGCCCTTGCCCTCTCACGGGCCTCCTTTGACCTGATGCCCGATACCAGCAGGGGTAGCTCTGTGTTCTCCAGTGCGGTGAGAACGGGCAGCAGGTTGTAAAATTGAAAGACGTATCCCATCTTCGTGGCCCGGTAACGGGTCTTCTGATTGTCCGACATGGTGGATAGGTCGGTGCCCGCGATCTTTATGACCCCGGCGTCTATGCTATCCAGGCCGGACAGGCAGTTGAGGAGCGTGGTCTTGCCGCAGCCGCTGGGGCCCATGATGGCGACCATCTCGCCTCGGGCTACGGAGATGTCTATGCCCCGTAGGGCTTTGACCTTGATCCTTCCGGTATCGTAGGTCTTTTCTACTCCACTGGCGCTGATGATCGGCTCGGAGGTCAAGCTCATCGAAGCAGGCTCCTCCATCGTATGAGGGCCGAAGGCCCGTGAATCGGATTCAAAGGATACCCCCACCAAGGTTCTACGAAACATCGAACACTCAAAGTTACCCTCGACTGTGGCTCCTGTCAATATTCATCGACGAAGAGTGGTTAAACACACCTTCGCCCGTTCCCATACAGAAAGATGACGAATCCTCAGGAGATGTGCTGCTCGTGTATCGCATCAAGATGGAAAGGGTTACAATGCACCGTTGAATACGCCCCTGGCACCAGGGGCCAAAGTTTTTCGATTCAGTGTAAAGGTAAAACCGTGCCCAGGGGGACTGTATGAACGGGCCACTCTCCGGAATCAAAGTGGTGGAGGTTGCCAACTTTCTGGCGGTGCCGTCCTGCGCCGCCCTCATGGCGGATATGGGGGCGGAGGTGATCAAGGTAGAGCCCCGTCAGGGAGACCCGTTCCGATGGCTGGCAAGGAGGGAGGAGTTTCAGGTCGACTTCCCCATAAACTATGCCTTCGAGCTGGACAACCGGGGGAAACGGGGCATAGCCCTGGACCTGAACAAACCCGAGGCCGTGGAGGTGGTGTGCAAGCTGGTGGACAGGGCAGATGTGTTTGTTACGAACCTGGTGCCCCGCAGGCTGGAGCGGTTTCGGTTGCGATACGAGGACCTGTCACCTGAGAACCTGCGGCTCATATACCTGGCCTTCAGCGGCTACGGGCCCCGTGGGCCAGACAGAGACCGGCTGGGCTTTGACCACACGGCCTTTTGGGCTCGCTCCGGGGTGATGCACATGATCAGCGAGGTGAACGACGAGCCACTGGACATCCAGGACGGCATGGGAGACCACACCACCTCTCCCCTCCTCCTGGCAGGGGTGCTGGCCGCCCTGCTGGAGCGGCATCGCACCGGGAAGGGGCAGCTGGTCACGGCCTCACTCCTCAACATGGGGCTCTGGGTCCTGGGCACCGATGTGCAAGAGGCGCTGGCGGCGGGGAGGCCGCCCCATCGTCGTAGAAGGGCCGAGGCCAGAGACGCCATGGTCAACACCTACAAGACCGGCGATGGAAAGTGGTTCCTGATGGTGATGCCCGACAACGATGTGAACTGGACCAGGTTGTGTAAGGCCATAGATAGGGCGGACATGATATCAGACCCGAGATTCGACACGGTGGAAGGCCGGAAGGAGAACGTCGCCCAGATCATCACGTTGTTGGACCAGATATTCGGGTGCAAGCCCCTGGATGATTGGACCC
Organism: Chloroflexota bacterium; assembly: GCA_022566235.1. GTDB lineage: Bacteria > Chloroflexota > Dehalococcoidia > Plut-88900 > Plut-88900 > JACZVB01. The sequence goes on along the minus strand of JADFJI010000190.1, from coordinate 1,730 downwards.
CCAGCCTGGATGCCAATGAGGTGATCTACGCGCCCATGAGGGGCCTGATGGAGGCCCTCGAAGACCCCCAGGTGGAGGCCAACGATATGCTTTGCACCGTGGAGCACCCTAACCACGGGCCCTATAAGATACTGAACACCCCCTTCCGTTTGGAGGGCAGCGAGGTTGGCCCCAGGGGGCCGGCCCCGGAGCTGGGCCAGCATACGGAAGAGGTGCTCCTGGAGCTGGGATATAGCTGGGACGACATCAACAGGCTCCAGGACGGAAGTGTTACCCTCGGCCCCTGATGCTATGCCGACGCACTAAGGCCGGCCTTTCATTAGGCCAACCGGCGCGTGGGAATCCGTTGCCTCGGGGCCGACACATGAGCAGTCCAGCGAGACATCCCGGGCCCCGGGCCCTAGGGGTACCTCGGGCCGCTATCCAAAGGATGTAGCCACGGCCATCAAGCAGGAGAGAATCGAATGGACCTCTTCGACCTCAGCGCCTCCGAGATTCTCGGCACCACGGGGGTGAGCATGTTGCTCATCGCCTTCTTCCTCAACCTGTTCGGCCTCGTCCGGCGCAGCTCATTCAAGTACCTACTGCTGAACCTGGCCGGCGGGGGCCTGGCCTGCTACGCCTCCTACCTGATCGACTTCTTCCCCTTCGTCATTCTGGAGGGCACCTGGACGGTGGTCGCGCTGGTGGGACTGATGATGATGATGCGAAGAAGGGCGGCAGCCTAGATAAAGATTAATTTCACAAAACAAGAAAACTGTGTATACTTTTATTAGAGGGTACGTTGGTTTTGTTACGAAATACGGACTAGATTGATCAAGCGCGGTGGGACATACCGGGATTCTGGGAGGGGGAGCTTCTTCGCACCTACGGATGGCATCTCGCGCGGGCACGCGACTCTTCGATAGGATACTTCAGCCGAGTGACCTAAGGGCCACTCGGCTTTCCGTTTCCGGTGCAATCTCTTTGAGTAGTCCTAGTGCCGTTACATACTCCGGTTTTTCCAAGGGAGGTGGGAGAGAGGAGAACCGGGTGAGGACCGTCTTCAGGATTTGGCCTTCCTACGAGAACGGAGGACAGAGCTTGAGGCGGCCAAATGGCAGCACGCTAGGATAGAGAAAGAGTTGCGAGAGCGCGAGGAGGAATCTCGGCAGCAGCCCAGGGCTTGGTCGGCTTGAGTCGATGAATCCGTGCGATCGCTTTCAGCTTTGATGTGGAAGCTGGCTTTAGGCTCCTGTCTGTCGGGGCAAGGGGTTTGCTCCTACCGAAAACCCTCCGCCCTCTACACCACAGCCGGTCGGGAGGAAGCCCTTCGTCCCGGCACATTCGTGCCAAGCTATTGAAAGAGGGGCTTTGGGTAGTAGGAAAAGGCGAAAATAAGAGAGGTGGACCTTTGGAGAAGGACCTTATCGATAAGAGCGGTTGGATAAAACAAGCTATCAATGCGAGTAAAGGCTGCTACGCTACCCTATTTGACTGTGCCCCGGTCATGATGCACTCCATTGACAGGGAAGGCGAGCTCGTGAATGTCAATCGTCGGTGGCTGGAGAAACTGGGATATCAGAAAGACCAGGTGCTCGGAAGAAAGTCCCTGGATTTCCTAACCCCACTTTCACGGGAAATGGCGATCAACGATACTTTGCCGATTTTTTGGAGTACCGGTCGCGCTGAAAGCGTTGGATATCAGTTCGTCAAAAAGGACGGCAAGGTGATCGACATTCTCCTGGACG
>JADFJI010000189.1 GCA_022566235.1 Chloroflexota bacterium | reverse complement strand
GGGCCCGGCCTTTCGGGTCTGGAACCGGGGAAAGAAGAGCGTCATCCTGGACCTGCGCCGTCGGGATAGCGTGGAGAAGGCCCTGGCCCTGGCCCGTAACACCGACGTGCTCCTGGAGACATTCAGGCCCGGGGTCGCCGAAGGCATTGGAATCGGCTATCCCCAGGTAAGCCGGGTCAATCCCCATCTCGTCTACTGCTCTATCTCATCCTATGGCATGCGCGGCCTCAGGAAGGACTACCACGGGTACGAGGGCCTGGCATCGGCGGCGGCGGCCATAATGTCTGATCAACCAGGTGTGAGGGACGGGCCTATGTTCTGCTCCATTCCCCTTGCCAGCATCGGGGCGTCTATGCTGGCCCTCCAGGGCATACTGGCTGCTCTACACGTTCGCAACACGACCGGCAGAGGCCAGCAGGTGACCACCAGCATGTACGAAGGGGCCATAGCCATTCGTCATCCTGTTCTCCCCATTGCCAAGGAGTTGCCCCAGTTCATCATAAACAATATCGAACCACAGGGCGGCCTGCCGGCCTACCGGATGTATCCCTGCGGCGATGGCCGGTGGATACACATAGGCTGTCTCACTCGATGGTTCTGGGAGAAGCTGGCCATAGCCCTGGATCTGCTGGAGCTGGCCACGGACCCCAGGTTCGAGCTGGCGCCCCCGGGCTGGCCCCGGGAAGAGGACCGCCAGGCCGCCATCGGATTGATAGGAAATCGGTTGATGGAGAGGCCCAGTTCCCACTGGCTCAAGGTGCTGGAGGAAGGGGATGTGCCGGCAGCGGCGGTTCTGACCACCCAGGAGTTCATGGACGTGCCCCAGGTGCATCACAACGGCATGGTGATCAAGCTGCATGACCCCCTGCTGGGGGAGATGGAGCAGGCGGGCCTGGCCATAGGTTTCTCGGAGACCCCGGGCCTGGTTAGGGGGCCTGCGCCTATCTCGGGGCAGCACACCAGGGAGGTCCTCAGCAATCTGGATGGCGCCGGGGCCGGAGGCGGTGCACCGGGTCCTCGAAAGCGGCCTCGGAACTCCCACCGGCACCCCCTGGACGGACTGACGGTGCTGGACCTGTCCGCATACATCGCCGGGCCCCTGGGCCCGATGATGCTGTCCGACCTGGGGGCGGATGTGGTGAAGGTGGAGCCGATAAACGGCGAAGGAGCCCACTCCATACCAATGCTTATTATCGGAGGGAACAGGGGTAAGAGGGATGTGGCCCTGGACCTGAAGGCCCCACTCAGCAGGGAGGTTATCCATCGGCTTATACGTCGCAGCGACGTGATGGTGCACAATATGCGGGTCGGTGTGGCGGAGCGGCTGGGGATAGACTATGAATCGGTCCGAAGGATTCGCCCCGATGTGATCTATGTCCACAGCACCGCCTACGGCTCCACGGGCCCCGAGGCCCGGAAGCCGGGATTCGACCCCCTGTTTCAGTCCCTGTCGGGTATCACGGCCCGGCAGGGCACGGGGCCCCAGCATCCGATTTTCCTGAGGACGCCCGTCTGCGACGATACTAATGCCATGCTTCTGGCCGTGGCCGTGCTTATGGCCCTTCACCATCGGGACCGTACCGGCCAGGGGCAGAAGGTGGAGCTCAGCCTCATTAACACCGGCGTGCTGGTAAACGCCGATGACTTCATCCGCTACCGGGGTAAGGTGGACCGTGCTCTGGCAGACGATAGTCTGTACGGGCTTAGCGCGCTCTACCGTCTGTACGAGACGACCGAGGGGTGGTTATTTCTCTCTTGCGTGCAGGCCAAGGAATGGGAGAGGCTGAAGGCAGCCCTGGGAGGCAAGTGGTCCCATTGCAACATTCCATTCGAGGCGGCCGGGGCCAAAGACCCCTGGAATGAAAAGCTGTGCGACGGGCTCTCTACTGAGTTTGCCCAGCGGCCAGCGGCAGAGTGGGAGGAGCGCCTGACGGCGGAGGGAGTCCCCTGCGTGAAGGCGGCGGGGGATAAGCTGGAAGGGTTCTACCAGAACCCTCAGGCCCTTGACCTGGGGGTGGTTGACAGCAAGGAACATCCTCGGTTCACGGAGCTACAGCAGCCAGGGGTGTTGGTCCACTTCTCCGATACCCCCGCCGCCGATAGGCCGGCGGCAGCCCTTATCGGGCAGCACACGTTGGAGGTCCTGAGAGAGCTGGGCTTCGGCGAAGAGGAACTCGTCGAGATGAGACGGGCCGGAGTCATAGCGACGGCCGAGATCGACGGCGCTTGACCGCGGAGACCAGCGTCATAATGTCAGTCCCGCACTGGGGATACGTTCATGAAATGCCACCCAGTGACCGAACGTTACGCTGATTTCTGCTACTAGCTTCTAGCGCTCCAGCATGCCCGAAAACCAAGGAGTCGCATCCAGGCGCAACCACACCACGGCTCGGGCCACCTCCTCTGGGTCAACTATTGCCGATCGACTCCGAAACCGTCCATCGCAATTCTTGCACCGCTTCATTCTCGAAAATCGGACTGCGCCTGGGCCGATGTTTTCAATTGTAGATTAGGGGTGAATATAAAAGAGACATCTACCTGGTGTCGAATGTGGAATAGCAGCGGGAACAGAGGGTTGAAGGATGGCGATTATCACGTTATCTAAGGAAGCATTCAGTGGTGCCAGGCGTCTGGCCGAACAGGTCTCAGAGAAGCTTGATTACAGGCTGATAACCCGGGAAGCCGTCATCGAAAAGATCGCATCGTATGGGGTGTCGGCACATAGGCTAAATCAGGCGCGTTACAGGCATCTCGGCATGCTGCCTCGGATGGACCTGGAATGGACACACTACCTCGCTTTCAGCCGGGCGGCTCTGAGCAAAGAGATACAACAGGGGAACCTGGTTTATCTGGGGGATGACGGACGGGCATTGCTCAATAACTTTCCAAACATGCTAAGCGTCATCGTCATCACGGGTATGGAATCCCGTATAGACGCCTTCATGAAGCGTAACGATTATGCGGTCGGCCGGAAAGAGGCGAAGCGGTTCATCGATAAGATAGACGAGAAGAGGTCCAGATGGGGGAGGACCCTCTATAAAGACGGCCGCAACGATTCATCGGAGTTCGATCTTGTCATTGATTCAGGATGCATGAGCATTGCCGATGCCTGTGAGACTATACGCACCACGATAGAGCAGCCACTGTTTCAGACCACCCCAGAGTCGTTGAAGACTATCGATTGCATGACTCTCGCTGCGGAACTGAGGGCCAGGATCGCAATGGAGGCCGGCGTCGTAGACGACAACATCGAAGTTGAGGTGGGGGATGGCGTGATCAGGATCTCCGGATCAGTGCGCTCCTTAGAGGATGTGGATGCGATCAAAGAGCTGCTTCATGAACAGCCGGAAGCCGAGGGGATGGATATCAGGGCGCTGGAAGATGTTGTAAGTGGTTAGGCGTAGAGTCTGCGTCTGTCCAATGCTGAATTGAGCAACGCTTTAGCCGGGTCTAAGTCTGGGGTTGATGGCGAGAGGATACCTGATGAGAACTGTTAAAGACCTGATGCTGCCGATTGAGGAATGCGCAACCGTTGGTCTCGAAATGGCCGTATCTGAGGCGATCCAGATACTGGAAAGGGCTCAGGAAGGGCAATGGGTGCCAGGTGGGGCCTGCAAGCACAGGGCGTTGCTGGTGGTCGACAAAGACAATCGGGTACTGGGCAAGCTGAGCCATCTGGATATAGTCATGAACATGGAGCCGAAGTATCTAAGCCAGAAGAGCCCCGAGGCGATAGCCCATATCTTCGCTGCGGGCCTGAGTCCCGGATTGCTCAAGTCCATGATGCAGCGATACTCCTTTTGGGAAGAGCCCTTCGAACAGAGATGCCAGAAGGCGCTCAGGTCGAAGGTCGAAGACTGCATGCACACCCCGGGAGAGAATGAATACATTCACGAAGGCGACCCGCTGGAGGTAGCCGTACACCAGCTGGTAATTGGGCGGCGTCACTCTCTATTAGTGACAGACGGAGATTGGGTCGTTGGGATTTTGACCCTGGCCGATGTCCTGGAGGGGATATCACGCGGTCCCGAGGGGGTCAGCAGGGCGGAAGGATGATTTGTGAAAGTTAGTAAGACTGAATCCTGGGCCGGTGAAACGCGACTGGGTATGACCCCTAGACCGTCCTTAGTGGATTACAGTGGCCTGAGAGTGCACAGGACCGCCTCGGGAGTGCTGGCGGGTCAGGCAGGCTACAGGCCGGCCGTGCTGCTTCTCGCTGCTGTCTTTTTTGTCCTTATGGCGCTGCTCCCGATACCCGGGAGCCTAGTCGAACTGGTGGAGCAGGTGAATCCATCTGGATACGACATGATGGAACCCGGCACCGAGACCATCGTCGACTCGGTGAACTACCACAGGTATCCCGATGCCTTCGAAGCAGGGCGAGAAGGCAGGGGTGCCGTTGAAGGGGCGAAGGGCCTGGATTCCGCCGAGCAGGTGGCCCGAACCGCCATGATCATGGTGGGCATTCTCTTCGTGGCGGCCCTCCTCTGGGGGACTGAGGCGTTGCCCATAGCGGGAACGGTGGCGTTGGTGGCGGCGCTGATGTACGCCTTCGGCACCCTTCCTACGGATGAAATCCCCAAGGCTTTCATGCAGGACGCAGTGTCTTTCATTCTCGGGATCCTGGCTGTGGCAGTCGGCGTGAACAAGACGGGGCTGGACAAACGAATCGGCCTCCTACTTCTGAGCCGTATCAAAAGTGTTGGGGCCATCGCCTTTATCTTTTTTCCCGTCCTTGCAATAAGTTCAGCGTTTCTTTCGGCACATGCCCTGGTGGCGCTTCTCGTGCCTGTGATGACGGGAGTTTACAAGGCCACCTGCATCGCCCACGGGGTCAAGCGGGATAGGACACTGGCCGTTTTTCTGCTTCTGGGCCTCAGCTTTGCGGCCAATGCCGGTGGCCCCGGGTCCCCGGCCGCGGGCGCCAGGAACGCCATAATGGTGGGGTATCTGGCCGATGCGGGCTTTCCCATCGGGTTTGGGGAGTGGATGAAATACGGTCTGCCCCTGGTGCCCGTCCTCGGGCTCGTAGTCGGGGCTTACATGTACATTCGCTGTAAGCCAAAATTGCTGGTCACGAACGTATGCCCCAGTGATGTGGTGAAGCGGGAGGTGGCAAAACTGCCCAGATTCGGCAGGCAAGAAGCCATCATGACCGCTATTCTTGGGCTTCTCGTCATCGCCTGGATCACGTTTGACGGCACCCTGGGCCTG
>JADFJI010000188.1 GCA_022566235.1 Chloroflexota bacterium | reverse complement strand
CCAGACGGGTGGCGAAGCGAGGCGTCCGACATTTGTAGTACACTGTGCCATCGTGGCCGACCCGCTTGCCAAAGGAGCTTAACGATGCGTATTGGAGCGGTCTTTCCGCAGACAGAGATAGGCGCAGACCCTGGCCCTATACGAGAGTTCGCCGAGGCAGTCGAGAACCTGGGATTCGACGGCCTGATGGTCTACGACCACGTTATTGGAGCCGACACTGAACACCATCCGGAGCTAGATGACCCGTTCTATGATATCGACGACTGCTTTCACGAGATCCTGGTCCTCTTCGGCTATCTGGCAGCGGTGACGCGACGGATAAGACTCATAACCGGCATAGTGATCCTGCCCCAAAGGCAGACGGTGTTGGTGGCGAAGCAGGCGGCGGAGGTGGATGTGCTGAGCGGGGGAAGGCTGACCCTGGGCATCGGCATCGGGTGGAACCCCGTCGAATTCGAGGCCCTGGAGGAAGACTTCCACAACCGTGGTCGGCGTTCCGAGGAGCAGATCGATGTGATGCGGGCCCTATGGACCAAGAAGTTAGTAGACTACCAGGGCAGGTGGCACCACATCAGGGGAGCGGGCCTGAATCCTCTGCCGGTGCAGCGGCCCATCCCCATCTGGATCGGTGGAGACGCCTACCCGGTTCTGGAGCGGATCGGGCGCATCGGCGATGGATGGCTGCCCCTCATGGTCCCGGACAAAGATGCTAAGGAGAAGGTAAAGGCCATCCATGATTCCGCGCGGGAGGCCGGGCGAGACCCCTCGGCCATCGAGATCGCCGTCGTGCCCCACCTGGCTGGAAGCAACCTCAACGACATAGTCGACCAGATAAGAGAATGGCAGGCCCTGGGGGCCACCCACTTTTACCTCGACACCATGAGGACGGGCCTGGGGACGGTCTCCGAGCACATAGAGGCGATAAAGAGCTTCAAGAAAGTCACTGAAAAACTGGGGAATTAAAATGATTATACATCCGCAATTGAAGTCAGCCAGCTACCTTGAAAAACGATGGCAACTCGGAGGTCAGATTGGCTAGCATCGACTTCTCCAAACTGCCCAAATTCTCGGACCTGCCGGTCAGGCCCGGGGCCCCTCGCGATTCGGCCTGGGGCGTCTTCGGCGATGACGACGAAGTCGGGTGTGTCAACCTCCTGACCCAGGAGGGAATAGTCGTGGCCGCCCGCCTGGTGAAGAATGGCAAGGCCTTCCGGCTGGACATGCCCATCGGCTACGGCTCGCCGCCCCTCTTTGGACGGGGCGCACCCCGACATTCCATCATCCGCTTCTCCGGCTCTCTCGGCCACGACGATCAGCTGGACCATTTCAACACCCAGGAGGGGAGCCAGTGGGACGGCCTGGGCCACGCCGGGGATGCCGAATCCAACGCCTTCTACAACGGCTTCAAGCGCGACCAGATCAAACGGGGCCCCGAGGGTAAGCTCGGCATACACCACTGGGCCAACAGGCTGGTGGGCCGGGGGGTCCTCATAGACGCCTTCAAATACCGGGCAGACCAGGGCCGCCCCATCGACCCCGGCGAAACGGATATCTATACCATCGACGACCTGGAAAACGCTGCCAAGGCCCAGGGCCTGGACCTGAAACCCGCCGACATTCTGCTGGTGCGGACCGGATGGCTCCAGCACTACCTGGGCCTGTCACCCGAGGAGAAGGAAGCCCTGGGCACCCGTGATGGGCTTAGGGCCTGTGGCCTAGACTCCAGCAGAGAGATGGCCCGATGGCTCTGGGACCACCGGGTGGCGGCCCTGGCCACCGACAACCCTTCCGTCGAGTCCTGGCCCTGGGATCGGGACAGGGGGTCCCTCCACGTCCGGGCCATTGCCCTTCTGGGTCTGCCCCTGGGGGAGCAGTTCAACCTGGAGGAGCTGGCCTCCGACTGCCAGAGGGATGGGGTGTACGAGTTCATGCTGGTCTCGGCCCCGCTGCATCTGCAAGGGGGGATAGCCTCGCCCCCCAACGTCCTGGCCATCAAGTGACCCTGACGAAGGTTCAACCAAGAAAATGACAATGAGATTCGACAACACCCTATACTGCCACGTCGGTGAGGTGTATCCGTGGGAGAAGCTGGTGGACGAGCTGCGCGAACAGATACAATTCTCCGACCAGGCCGGCTTCACTGGCGTCTGGATGGCGGAGCACCACTTCTCCTGGGATGGGTGGTACCGGGCCGCGCCCAATCCGATCCTGCTGGGCACAAGCCTGGCCCAGTACAGCGATAGGCTCAGGTTCGGCCAGTGCGGCACCGTGATCCCCGACTGGCACCCGATCCGGGTGGCCGAGGACATCGCCCTCATGGACCAGCTAACCAAGGGCAGGGTGGATTTCGGCATCGCCAGGGGCATCGATACCAGGCCCTCAGCCCAGTTCAACCGTTACGCCGATCGACGCAACCAGGAGAGTAACTATGCCCTCTTCGCCGAGTCCCTGGACGTGATCATAGGGGCGTGGACCCAGGAGTCTTTCATGCACTCGGGCCGGTTTTACAACTTTCCCGTGCCGGGCTGGAAAGAGACCAATCCCCTGGTCTACGATTCCCGATACCACGCCTCAGACGGAGAGCTTATTGCCCTGGGAGTCCACCCTAAGCCCTACCAGAAACCCCATCCCCCTATCTGGCAGATGGCCGATTCCAAGGCCTCTCATGAGTTCGCCGGTAGGCGGGGCATCGGGGTCCTGTGCCAGTCGATATCCATAGGCAGGATCAAGGAGGCGTGGACCGCCCATAACCGGGCCCTGACCGAGGCCCAGGGCCGGGAGGTGCCTTTCGGGGAGAAGCTGGCAGTGGTGAGGCCCACCTACGTGGCCGAGACCTACGAGCAGGCCGTCAAGGACGTCAGCTGGGGTTCGAAGCAGCTGGGCGCCTGGTACTCCCACAACCCCGTCAAGGTCTACAAGGCCATGGTCACGGAAGAGGAGCTCTCGGAGGACGACCTCAACCTTGGGTGGTTGGACTTCCAGTTGAAGCACGACCTGGTGTGCGTCGGCACGCCGGACTCCGTGTCTGAGCAGATCGAGAGATTGCAGTCCGAGGTGAACTGCCAGCACATGGCACTGTTTCTGAACTTCCCGGGGCTCGGATTAGAGAAGTTGAAGCGTAGCCAAAACCTCTTTGCCGAAAAGGTCATGCCCCGGTTCCTGTGAGCACCCGGGCGGCCGGTAAACAGCAGCGCCGCGGCGAAGCGAGCGGGAAACAGGATAGTTTGGTATATAATCCTTAGCTAACATTTGGTACTAGTCTACTGGATCCACGCTACAAGTCCCGAGTATCGGGACAAGTCATGCGAGACCAGTTAGTCTGTCATTCTGAGGGAGCGCAGTGACCGAAGAATCTAGGGTGGTGGGGCAATTCCTATAGAGAGAAAGGAAGGGCCCCACCCCAGATTCCTCGCCCTTCCCAAAGGGGAAGGACTCGGAATGACATGAAATAGTTGCCTTGGAATCGGTTGTGAACGCTGCGTAAACCAGCGCCATTGGTCATTATCGAGGGGATTTGTTAAAGGGTCTCATTTCCTTCGCCTCGGGCCCTGGTATAAGGGTGCGTCTCCAACGGGTGTTGCACCGCCATAGATAAGTGATTAACCTTACCCCATCTGCAGCGGTGTCGGTCCTCGATATCCACACGCGAACTCAGATATTCCATAGCCAAGGGGAGGTGACGCGGCATGACTTCTACAGACCTGGAATACGCCATGTTCTCCAGAGCAGAGATGGAGCGCCGGTACAATCGGGCCAGGGAGCTGATGGCGGAAAAGCAGTTAGATGCGCTGCTGATAACGGGCGACCACAACTTTCACTACTTCGCCGCCGCCGCGCCCAGCATAGGCCCCAACAACTCCTTGTCCAGGCCCTCGTTATTCATCCTGCCCGTGGGGAGGGACCCGATCATCGTGACCCAGGGCAGGGATAACCTGGTCCTGGGCTGCTACGTCACGGACCTGCGGGAGTACTCCGGCGTGCTGAGTGTTCCCGTGGACCTGGTGGTGGAGAGCCTGAAAGAAGCGGGGCTGAAGAACAAACGGGTAGGGGCTGAGCTGGGGCAAGAGCAAAGGATGGGCATACCCGTGGGGGTGTATCTGGACCTGGTGGCGGCCATGCCGGAGGTGGAGTTCGTGGATGCCGCCGACATCATCATCAAGACCAGGATGGTGAAGTCCCAGGAGGAGCTGGCCTACATGAGAAAGGCGGCTGAGATCACCGCCAGGGCCCGCCAGCGCCTGTTCGATAATCACCTGGCCCCGGGGATGACGGAGCGAGAGGTGGCCAGGCTTATGCAGCAGCTGATGCTCGAAGAGGGAGCCGACGGGACCTCTTTTGTCCATTTCCAGTTCGACATACAGTCGCAGCTCCCGGGGGCCAAGACGGCCTTTCACTATGAGCGGCCCCTGAGGAAGGGCACCATCTTAGGCATCGATACCGGGGCCTACGTGGGCATGTACACCGTCGACTATCCTCGTATGGTGGCCCTGGGTAAGGCGACGGATGAGCAAAAGAAACTGTACGAGGCGTTGCTCCGGGTAAACAGTAGAATGGCCGAGGCCCTCAGGCCGGGGGTATCGGTATCGGAGATACATCGAGTCGGGGCCAGGGCCATGGAGGAGGTGGGAGTCGAGCCGGACACTCCCCAGCGGCTCCTGGGGGGGAGCAGGATGGGCCATGGCCAGGGGATCCAGTTCACTGAGCCTCCCAGCATCACCCCTGACGATCACACCGTCCTGGAGGTGGGGATGGTGATAAGCACCGAGCCAGGGGTCGGCTCGGGCGACCTCAAGCTGCTGTGGGAGGATACCCACGCGATTACCGAGGACGGCCACGAGCAGCTAACCCTGGAGACAGATGAGCTGAGGGAGATACCCTTCTAACCCAGGAGAGGGTTTAACCCCACTTTCGACCATCCCCCTGTCCCCCTTCCTGCCAGGAAGGGGGGATAAACCCCCGGCAATCCCGACACTTGGGACTGCACTCCCCGTTTGGAGAAGCTTATTAAACGGCCTCCAGATTTGACAAGGTTGACACCTCGGTGCTGCATGACACTTTCGATCATCCCTTCGATGGGACTCAGGACAGGCCCCCTGCCTCCCTTCCCTTAGTCAAGCTCCCCGACGGAACACTTCGACAAGCTCAGAACGGACTCAGGACAGGCAGGACAGGCAGGCTCACCACGAACGGGGGGTCCTACCCTCGTTCGACTGA
>JADFJI010000187.1 GCA_022566235.1 Chloroflexota bacterium | reverse complement strand
CGAGCCGGTCATCAGCCTGGACCAGATCCGGGATGCCCTGGATGAAGTCGGGTTCAGCGCGGACGATTAGTTCCCTTTAATGAACCAAAACGAGAAAAGGCTCAAAATGCACTACATGAGTACCATCACACAACCTGCCGGCTCTCTCTGGACCCGTGCAGGTCAGAAGGGACAGTTCTTGTTCGCGCTGGCAGTGGGAGCAGCGCTGGCCCTCATTAGCTGGCAAGTAGGCCTGCTGGACGGCAGCACCGATATCTTTGGAGGGGTATCGGGCGAGGCCGCCTCGGCAAACAACCCCGGGGCTTTCGTAGCAATAGGGGCTGCCTTCATCATCGGCGCCACCATGATCGTTCTGCCCTGCGGCTTCCCTTCAGTATTCGCCATGCCATCGATCCTAGGCTCTCGAAAGGGGCTGTCCCAGCGCACGATGCTGGGCCTGATATTCGTGGCAGCAAGCGCCCTACCTCTGGCCGCCCTGGGAGTCGGCCTGGGCTTTGCCGGCGATGCCATACTAGGTCTCCTGGACACTATGTCGGCACGGATGGGCTTCGCCGTCGTCCTCTACTCCATCCTTGGCATCGTAGCCATCGGCTACGCCCTGAGCGAGGTAGGCCTCATCCACCTTCCCAGCCTGACGAGCAGGCTACGCAGCCCCAACATGCCCAACCAGGACAAGCCGTACCGGCGGTCGCTGGTGCTGGGGAGCACCATGGGTGCTGGCATGGGCATGGGGTGCCCTATGCCCACCTACTACATCCTCCTGGGATGGGTGGCAGCCGCGGCGAACCCCGTGTACGGCGCCATCGTGCTGGGAGCCTACGGCCTGGGCCGGGTACTACCGGCGGTGGGCATCGGCGCCCTCATAGTCGGCGGCATGGAACGACGGACGGTCTCACGAGGCATGATCTCCTTCCGGGAGAAGACCAGCGGGATCACCAACGGCTTCGTGGCGGCCGCAGGGTCCTACCTCATCGTCCTGTTCGGCGGGGTGCTACTGTACCGGCTGGTTACGTTGTAATGCCGGGTCAAAGAATTAGAGAATAAGGGGGAGATCGATGGCTAAACCGAAAGAAGTGACGGATGCCGAGTTCGAGCGGGAAGTCCTCGATGCCGACCTTCCGGTCCTGGTGGACTTCTGGGCCGAATGGTGCGGCCCCTGCCGCATAGTCAGTCCTATGTTGGAGGAGCTGGCCGAGGAGTACGACGGGAAGATCAAGTTCGTAAAGCTCGACACCGAGGTAAACTTCGACACCACTGCCCGCTTCGGCATTATGAGCATTCCCACCTTGCTGGTGTTCAAGGGTGGCCAGCAGGTCGACCAGATGGTCGGCGCCCAGCCCAAGCGGGAGCTGAAGCGCCACCTGGAAGAGGTCCTCGCCTGAGATAATTCGGGCCTGAGTCAGGCACCCATCGCGGGCCCGAAACATCAATCCTTATTCAACAAGGGCAAAATCTCACTGGCAATGGCCTTCGGGAACTCCCGGGCCTCATCTCCCGGGGCCGAGGGGCTCATGATGATATGCTCGGCCCCCGCCTCTATATACTCCTTAATCCGAGCGGCGCAGTCCTGCGGCGTTCCCAGCACGGCGTACTTCCGGACTATCGCGTCGAAGGACTGGCCATAGTCGCCACCCAGGGCCTTACTGGACATCTTTGCCGCGGCCTCATAGCTATCCGCCACGCAGATGGGAACCCAGACCGTCCTCTCGATCCTGGACGGGTCCCGGCCCGCCTCCCCCGCCATCTCCTCTATCTTCTTCCAGTCCTCCCTGTACATCTCTGGGGAGTACATATACGGCATCCAGCCGTCGCCGTATAGAGCAGTCCTTCGCAACGCCTTGCGCCGGCCCCCGATCAGGACGGGAGGATGAGGCCTCTGCACCGGGTGAGGCTCCAGCCCGACATCCACAACGCTGAAAAACCGCCCTTCGAAGGTGACCGAGTCCTCGGCCCACAGCCGCTTCATCAGGCGGATCGCCTCGTCGACCCGGGGGCCTCTCTCTTTCACCGGGACGCCCATGGCCTCGAACTCCTTGGGGTACTCTCCACCGATTCCGACGCCCAGGCTAACCCGGCCCCCGGATATGTGGTCCAGTGTGGTCACCGCCTTGCACACCAGCACAGGATGCTTGAGGGACAGGAGCAGAATGGCCGTCCCCAGCCTGATATGCTTGGTAACAGAGGCCGCGGCAGCCATGACCATCAGGCCATCGTGGATCGGATGATGCCAAACCACATGCTCCCCGACCCACACCGAGTCGAACCCCAGGACCTCAGCCCTCCGGGCCTCATCCGCCATCGAGTCGGCCCCCTCATTCAAAGCAATGCCAAACTTCAGCTCAGACATAGATATTTCCTATGGTTTTATATAGCTCTCCTATTAAAACTGTAAATGCCAAAGGCAATATACCCTTTCTGGCTCATCTTCGCACCTGTAGCCGTTCCAAATCCCAAAAGGTCGGGGTGACAGCGTAAAGACCTCCGCATCGCGAGGCCCAGACGGGCGAGGCCACGGGCCCGGGGCAATAGGGAACCAGACCGCACTAGAGTGGCTTTCCCGACCGATGAAAGCCAGCTCGTCACGCCTGCAAATAGTCCAGCAGGCACCAAGGTGTTTGACACGGTTCTGTGGTGGCAGTACCATTCGCAGCATCAGGGATTGTGGGTCCTTTGGACGCCCACAGCTTGATATGGCCAATGTCTTATTGAGGGAGGTTGACCATGCTCTCTAAAAGGAAGATCGAGTACCTGGCTGGCGCACTGCTTATCGCCATGGTGGCAGCCGTGGTGGTGTCGATAGCGGTCAATCCCATCTCGGCCCAAACGTTTAAGGAGGACCCGAGCGGAGTCCTGGTAGACATTGCAGTAGACCGAAACTTGTTTATCACCAGCGCTATCTTCGACCTCCTCAGCAATCTCCTCACCATCCCGCTGGCAGCTTTCCTGTACCTTGCATTCCGCTCCCACGATCGAAACCTGGCCTTACTGGGCAGTTTCGGCTTTCTCGCGGCGGCGATGCTCTTTCTGACGGCCGATATGATCTTGGTTTCCTTGGCCCCCCTGGCCCAGGACTTTGTGGTAGCCTCCGGCCAGCAGGCTGATTCAGTACTCTCCAGCGCCACTGCAATTGGCCTCATGTTGGATGCGGCAGTTGCCATGGGTGCGGTTGGTATCGCGCTTGGCGTTTTCTCCTTTGGCCTCCTTATCATCACAACCGGTGCTTTGCCTCGCTGGATAGGCGTGTTCGGCATCGTGGGGGGTATCGTCTCGCCCTTTTTCTGGCTCCTCTTTGTCAATGACGACCTTGTGATCGTAGGGTTCGTTGGACTGATGATAAGCCTGTTCTTCTCGCTCATAGTAGGCGGTCGGCTCGTCATGCGAGGCACCAGCGAGGCTGCCCAATAGCCTCGCCCCTAGCCCGGTAGCTGAACAACTGCCTGGTGATCGATGAGGAGAACGGATATCCCTACTGGCCCCGAGTCTGCCCTGTAACCCTGACCATCCGGGCGGAGCCAAGCCAGTGCCGACGTCCCACACCTGGGATATCTGGACTAAGATGAGCTATTCAAGCTCCCGTTCCACCTCGCCCAGCACCTCATCCACGTTGCGGACCACGAAGTCCACCTCATCGCTGGTTATGCACAGCGGAGGGCTGAGGTATATCACGTCTCCCCGCTGCCGTATCAGGATGCTGTGCTTGAGGAAACTACGGGTCAGTTTCTCTCCCAGGTTCACATCTTTCGGAAATTTCTCCTTGGTATTCCGGTCCTTCACCAGCTCTATACCGGCCAGAAGCCCCAGGCCACCTCGAATATCGCCGACTATGGGATGCTCGTAGAGCGTCTGAAGCTGCTCATACATATACTTGCCCATCTGGGCCGAGTTCTCCACCAGTCCCTCTCCCTCTAGGATCTCCAGGTTAGCCAGAGAGGCGGCACAGGATGCGGGGTGTCCCCCAAAGGTGAAAAGGTGCCGGAAGGTCTTATCCTCGCCCCCTATGAAAGCGTCGGCCACCGATTTGCGAGCGATGGCCGCACCTATGGGCATGTATCCGCTGGAAAGCCCCTTGGCCACGGTCATGATGTCGGGCTGAAGGTCCCAGTGCTCCGAGGCGAACATCTTGCCGGTGCGCCCGAAGCCGGTGATCACCTCATCGACGATGAGGAGAACGCCGTACTTGTCGCATATGGACCTGAGGGTAGGCCAGTACTCGGGGTGGGGTATCATCATGCTAGAGGTTGAGATAGGCTCGCCTATCACCGCCGCAACCGTCTCCGGCCCCTCGTGCTCTATGGCCCGCTCCACGTCCTTGGCGCACTCCAGATTGCATTCAGAGGCGTTGCTGCAGTACAGACACCGGTAGTGGTTCGGTTGGGTCACATGGATATTGCCCGGCAAGAGCGGACCGAAGTTGGCGGTGCCCTGATACCCTCCCAGGCTCATCGCGGCAAAGGAGGCCCCATGATAGGAGTCCTTCCGGCTTATTATTTTGTGCCTCCCCGGCTCTCCCCTGACCTGGTGATACGCCTTCGCCATCTTCAGAGCGCTCTCCACTGCCTCGGAGCCCCCACTCACCAGAAAGACCCGTGACATCTTATCGGGGCTCAGGCTGGCCAGCTTGGACGCCAGCTTCAGGGCCGGGATGTTGGTGGTGTTCTCCGGAGAATAGGTGATGTGCTGCATCTGTTCGTAAACCGCATCGGCTATCTCGGTGCGACCATAGCCTATGTTTTTCAGCCACATCCCAGATAACACGTCCAGGTATTTACGCCCCTGGGTGTCCTCCACCCAGCAGCCCTTCCCCTCCTTTATCACATGGAGCCCATCCGGTTTCTCAAAGTCTGCCACCTGCTGGGCGTGGGGCCAGAAATGGTCCAGTGCCATCTTTTTTAGCTCATCAAAACCCGGTGTATCGCTCGTTGTTGTCGCCATGCTCCAAGCTCCTTTGCCTAGTATTATCCCTAACAACTACATCTAGTAGGGGGTTTTCAACCCCACTGGGCCAGACCCTGATTCTATCCTCCAGTCACTGTACCGTCAATGAAGAAAAAGGTATCCTTAAATTGCTAGGGAGTAGGGCATATGTTATACTGACGCCCACTTACACCGCTATCAAGAGGAGAAAATGAACCAGGGACAATTATGGTAGAAAAATTAGAGCAATCAGTAACCGAACCAGTTAAACAGGAACCCGCCGAAGAACCGGTCAGCATCTC
>JADFJI010000186.1 GCA_022566235.1 Chloroflexota bacterium | reverse complement strand
AGTAGCCTGATTTCCGGGAAGATCTGGATTTCAGCCCAGCTAGGCATCGCCGCAACTATCGTCTCAGTTCTGGGAGGCATTCCCCTGGGCCTGATAGCCGCGATGAACCAAGGACGGTGGGTAGACCCGGTAATAGTATCCGTGACACTGATTTTCGTCTCCGTGCCGGTGCTGCTAACCGCTCCCCTGCTGCTTCTGGTCTTTGTGATATGGCTGGACGTGCTGCCTAGCTCAGGATGGGGAGGGTTTTTCGACACCCGCATAATCTTGCCCGCCTTTGTTTTGGGGGTCCCCGGCATAGCGATACTCACTAGGCTGATGAGGGCCAGCACCCTGGATGTGCTGGGCCAGGACTACATCAGGACCGCCAGGTCCAAGGGGCTGAAGGAATTTGTCGTCCGCCGCCGTCACATCGCCAGAAACGCGTTCATACCCATAGTTACCGTCGTGGGATTGTCAATGGGAGACCTGGTGACCGGCGCCTTCATTACCGAGGGGCTGTTCGGCATTCCGGGCATCGGCAGACTGACCGTCGACTCTATATTCAACCGTGACTACCCTGTGATCATGGCCGTGGTCCTCTTGATCGCTATCTCCTTCGTTGTTGCCAACCTGATGGTGGACATCCTTTATGGGTTCCTGGACCCGAGGATCAGGTATGACTAAGACTATCCCATTTTTCTCCACGCCATTACGCTTTATCCAGAGTAGTGTGTTGAGGTCGAGGTAGCTTGGCGATACGCGGCTCCGAGGAAGATGTATTTGTGCCTGAGTCCAGGGGAGGAGCCTGGACCCAGGCAGCGCGGCGTCTCATTCATAAGAAGGTGGCCTTCACTGCCCTGATAGTGATAGTCATCTTCTATGGCGTCGGGATCCTGGCTCCCTGGGCCGCGCCCAAGAGCTATAGAGAGACCCCATCCACGGACCTCGATCTGCCGGGTTTTCCGAGCCTGGTCATATCCCCCTCGTGGAAGGAGGACCAGACCTTATACGACAACACCTCCATAGGAATATTTCGCTCCGAGGATGGAGGCGATTCCTGGTTGCACATAAGCAGGGGAATCGGCACCATAAACGTCGGGTCGCTGATCATAGCACCGTCATCGATTTCCAAGGCCGCCCTTTACGCTGGCACGACGAAAGGGGTCTTCGTATCTACGGATGAGGGAGATTCCTGGACGGAAGCAACCGCAGGCCTGCCGAGCCGTCCAAATATAAACCACCTGGCGATGTCGCCGGGCTTCCTGCGGGATGGCACCCTCTTCGCCGCCCTGTCAGGCGGCGTGTTTGTGACTACCAATAGAGGAGCTTCCTGGGCCCAGGTCGCCGAAGGGTTCCAGAGCGACACCCCCAACGCCTCCTATGTCACCCTGTCTCCCTCCTATGAAACGGATGGAACGGTGTTCGCAACGGTCACAGAGCGGAAGAGGGGTTCCTTCCAAACTGTCGAGGAGGTGTATAAATCGACGGACAGAGGGCAGAGCTGGCGCCAGTTATTTGAGGCGCCGTCCCGGAGCACCAAGGGGATGGTGCTGGCAATCTCTCCCAGCTTCGGGGTGGATGGCACCATCTACGCCAGCACTTCTGAGGGGTTGCAACGCTCTACCGACGGCGGACAGAGCTGGGTGTTGATCAACCCCGAGTTCGGCAGCAAACAACTATTTGAGCTGGTGATCTCTCCAGCCTTCGGCTCCGATGCCACCCTGTTCGCCAACACCAGTGCCAAGGGAATATTCCGCTCTACCGATCGCGGAAATTCATGGGAATCGGTGTCACGGGGCCTAAGTGCCAAGTCCCTGACCCTGACCATCTCACCAACCTACGGCGAAGACAGTACCCTCTTCACTGGCACGGTGGACAACGGCCTCTTTCGCTCTACCAATGGGGGGGACTTGTGGAAACAGATCGCCTCCAAAGACCTGATAAAGGGGCCGAGCCTTTTCCAATGGCCACCCAGCATTGACCACATCCTGGGCACAGACAGGCTGGGTCGGGACATGTTAAGCCGCATAATCTACGGCATCCGGACCACCGTGATAATCACCCTTGCCAGCGTGCTCACCGGGTCCCTGGTGATAGGGCTGCTGCTGGGGGCGGCGGCCGGTTTTTTCGGCGGCAAGGTGGACACCCTGATCATGCGCATAGGGGAGATATTCCTGGCCTTTCCAGGAATCCTCCTGATCATTCTGCTGGCAGCAACCATCAAGCCCCGGGTGGTGGAGTGGGTCAGGGATTTCGAGGGCTGGTCGGGAATTGAGGGTATCGTAAGGTCGGGGGCAGTGGACTACTTCGTGGTATTTGCAGCCCTTACCATGTTTAGCTGGGTGGGGATGGCCCGGCTGGTAAGGGCTCAGATCCTGCATTTGAAGGAGACTCAATACGTAGAGGCGGCCCGGGCCATGGGCGCCTCCAACATGAGAATTATTACCCACCACCTGCTCCCCAATGCCATGAGCCCCATCATCGTATCTGTGTCCATGGGCATGGGAGCGGTGGCGGGAAGCGAGGTTGTCCTGAGCTGGTTCGGGATCGGGATTCAGCCCCCCAACCCCAGCCTGGGAAGGATGATCCTGGAAAACTTTGGCGTCGGCAACCTGGGTATACTCCGGGAGGACCCCCACCTGATCCTCGTCCCTGCATTCACCATCGCCATCATCATCTACGCCTGGAATCTTCTGGGGGACGGCCTAAACGATATCCTGAACCCCCGGACCCGCTGACGGGCTTTCCGCGCCCAAGCCGGCTTATCAGGCCTGCACGCTACCCGCGCCTAACTTTTCTAATAATCTTTGGTGCTAGCCTGTTGGCCCCACGCTACAAGTCCCGAGTATCGGGACAGGTCATGCGAGGCCAGTTAATCTGTTGTGAACGCTGTGTAAACCAGACCATTGTTAACAACTCGATGCCTGGACTAATGCGCCCGAGGTTGTAGAACGAGAAGGTGGACATCGGGATGACGGGATACCCTTTGCTCTAATGGACCGGAGGGTTTACAGCTCGACGGTAGCCGAGGTTAGCTCGATGTCGAGGATGTCCCGGAATGCCTCGTCCGCCAGGCCAACTCTGGTTACCAAGAGATCATACCGGCCGGCCGGAACACCCCCCGACACCTGGAAGGTAAGCTCTGCAAAGGTCGAGGCCTGGGTCGGGGCCGAGGTCGGGCCTCGTCGTGCCAGGGCATAGACAAGGGTCCCTGACTGGTTATCCACCGCTTCGACGCCGACCAGGGGCGATGAGCCGAAGAGCCCACCCGGCGTCACTCCCAGCAGGGTAAAGATTTCAGGATCGAAGGAGAGATTGATCTCACCGCCACTGATGCCTCGGCCATCGGGGTTGACGTCTACGCTGACCACTATCTGCTGGCCGACCTCGGCCTTAATGGACTCCGGGCTGATCCGGACCGATACCACCTCTGGGGCCTGGGTCCCGCCGCACGCGGCCAGTACCAGGAACAGCGCCAGCAGAGTAGCGATGCCCAGAAGATGCTTGGGGCCTTTTGTGGTTATCAGCCTAGCCATAGTGGGGGTTCGTTAAGGCCCCGTGTACCCTGAGCCAAGGATGGCCAGGTCCATGTAGTTGATGACGCCATCGGCATTCAGGTCTGCTGCCGTCACGAATGCCTGGTCACCGGCCCTGGCCCCGTAGGCGTCCTGGAGGATGGCGAGCCCCTCCGAATCTGTGGAAAGCTCGCCCGTAGGCCCCGGAGGGGCCTCGGGAGTGGATGCAATGACCGGGGTGGGGGCGCCCAGGGGAACGCGGGTGGGTATGGGGGTGGGGTCCGCTCCTCTGACAGGTGGGGCAGGCCTAAGCTATCGCGCCACAGGTTGTCCAACCCGACCCTCTCAAAACCGTATACCTGCATCAGGGCGTCATCTATGTTTAGATTGCCGCTTTTGTATACCCGAAGCAGCTCCGCCAGCTTTGGCTGGCCGTAGGTTTCGATCATGAAACCCACGATGTTTCTGGATTGGCCGTAGAGCAGGATCGCATCTTCGGGGGTCCCGGGTGAGGAGGACATGTGGGTTATGGGTAGTATGCGGTCCTCTCTGACACCCATAAGAAGGGCCAGGTCATAAGATAATCCGGGCTCTAGATTGCCTATCTCGGAGAGCCCCTCGTTTAGCCATGCGGGAAGCCGCACCCCGGGCCCCTCCCCCGCTTCGGCGATGAGTATATGGGACATCTCATGGGAGGCGGTCCCCCTTATCCTCCTATCGGACCCCATGATGAGGATGACGCCCTCCTTGTTATAGGCCTGGCCCAGGGTGATCAGCCCACTGGAAGTGGTCCTGCTCACGAAGGGGAAAACATCCTGCATCTGTAGAGGGTTGTTGTAGACGACTATGTTTATGGGCCCGCTGAGGCTTGTATTCAGCAGGGCGCCCATGTTCACCAGGGTGAGGTTAGAGGCTTCCAGAATGGTCTCCGCGCGGGTCTGTGTGGGCCCGTTGTAGAAGACGGTGACCATCTCCGTGCCAACGGTATCCCACTCAAACCTGGTGTCCATGTAGATGAAAATCACCGGCTCGGACTTTGCGGTATTGCCATCCTCATCCTCGAAGGTCCAGGAGTAGGTGATAACCGCGCCCGGAGGGATGAAGAGGCTGCTCCCACCCCGGGTTTTGAGGACGAACTCGGCGGACAAAGGATCGCCCGTCTCGACGGTAGCGGGCTCCCGGCGGGTGCTGTTCCGCCCCTCGACCATAAAAGTTAGGGTCACTCTCTCCACGGGCCGGTCGCTGGAAAACCTCACCGAGAAGACGATATCATCCGGGAAGTTGATCATTGCGTCCTGGCCCAACACCGACACCCAATCTTGGTCTGCGGCTGCAAAGACCCCGGGAAAGAGCAACATCACGGTCAGGGCGATGGTCACGGCTATCGGCCACTTGATGTTTTTCATTACCATCACGTCCCAAAAGGCCCCTATGCCCCAAACAAGCTACTGACTGGCTATGGCCCTGATGATGGCGATGCTGAGGTTGGCGGCATCGCCCAGCAGCTGGGGCTCTACGAACTGTATCGTATCATCTGCGCTGTGAATCCGGGAGAAGTCTCTCCCCAAGAAAAATAAGGTATCGATACCTGCACGGGCGAAAACGGCGTGATCGCTGGAGGCGTTGTCGGGCTCGCGGCCCGGCCGGAGGTCTATGCCCATCTCGGAGGCAAGACGCAGGGAGTCGGCCACCAGGCTCTGTGCGCCTCCCGCAGCCAGGCTTCCACCTGAGCCGATGGTATCCAGATTGATCATGGCAATGATGCCGGCCACATCTCCCGGAGCCAGG
>JADFJI010000185.1 GCA_022566235.1 Chloroflexota bacterium | reverse complement strand
CTGGTTGCCCAGGGCCGTGCGGGCTTCTTGGCGCAATCGCAGGATTTCCATCATGCCGACTTTGTAGGCGGTCGCCTGACCAGGCCAGACGATATAACGCTCGATCTCGGCCACGATATCGGTTTCTGCCATGCCGGTATTGGCCAGCATGTATTCGATGGCCTGCTCGCGTGTCCAGCGTTTGGCATGGATACCGGTGTCAACAACCAGTCTCACTGCGCGGAATAATTCTGCCTGAAGACGGCCGATATTATCGAACGGGTCATTCTGGAAACCCAGTTCCCAGGCAACCCGTTCCGAATACAGCGCCCAACCTTCCGAGTAGGCGGTAAAACCGGTTTGCTTGCGAAATTCGGGCACCCCTTCCAGTTCCCTCTGGGTGGCAATCTGGTAGTGATGGCCTGGCACGGCCTCATGGTAGGCCAAGGTGCGCATTCCGTATTTTGGGGTTGCCTTGATGTCGTAGAGGTTGGCGTAAAAAATGCCGGGCCGCGATCCGTCCATCGACGGGCCGTTATAGTAGGCGCCAGCGGAGGTCTTTTCGGAAAATTCGGGTACCCGGCGAACTTCAACGGCTGCCTTGGGTCTTGATTTGAAGGCCTCATCCAGACCCGCATCGATCTCCTCGATGATGGTGGCGTAATCCGCCAGAATCTGGGCGCGACCTTCATCGTTATCGGGATAATAAAATCGATCTTCCTCCGCGATCTGGGTAATCAAGGTCGAAAATCCGAGAGAAACGTCGTAGCTCTCGGCCTCAAATATGGCCAACATCTCGCCCTGGCGTACAGACAGAGTGACATGCTGGAGAGCAGGGACCTCCACCTTGCCCATCTGGTACAGCTTGCTTACGTTTTCCAGTTCAATCACGGGTCATACCTATTCATGCCGGTCTTACTGTCCTCTGCCGCCGCCAAACCCACCTCCGCCACCGAATCCGCCGCCGCCATCAAATCCGCCGCCGCCAAATCCGCCTCCGAAACCTTCTCTAAGTTGCCGGAATGCGGCAAAGGGATCGGTGGCTGTCTGGGCCGTCTCCATGACAACCTGGTCTCCCTCCCGGAGACCTGCCAGCACCACCGTCCAGAACCCGTCGCTGTTGCCCAGGGTCACGGGCCTATCTTCGATGCTGCCGTTGATGGCCACCCTCACTATCGGCTGGCTAAAGCTGCCGAAGAGGGCCTGGTTTGGCACCAGCAGGACATCTGTCTCTTCTCGTATCACGATGCTGGCGGTGGCGCTCAGACCTTCTCTAAGCTCCACTCCGCCAGGCACCTGCAACAGAATCCTGATGGGAAAGGTCACTACACCCTGCTGATTCGCGGCCGCAGAGCCTATGTCCGAGACCGTCCCCTCCACCACTTCACCGGGTAGCGCATCCATGATGACCTGTGCCCGGGCCCCCTGGCGGACAAACAAGACGTCGATCTCGTCCACGATGCCTTCGACCTCTACGATAGTGGGATCTACGATCACAACAATAGGGGTGTTGGGGTTGACTTCCTGGCCGACCTCGACGTTAACCAGGGAAACGATCCCCGTCATGGACGCCGTGAGGGAAGCGCCTTCCAGCTGCTGAACCGCCTCGTTCAACGCCGCCTGCGCAGAGGCGACCTCCGCCTCTCGTAGGGCTACTTCAAGGGGGTCGATGCTGCCAAGCAGCTCCGTCAAATCATCCTCGGCCTCTGTGAGAGACGCTTGAGCCAAGGCCAACTCTTTCTCTTTGACATCTATTCTCAACACATCGAATTTTCCTCCGGCGTCGTTTACGGCAATCTCGGCATCGGAGATGGCCACGGCGGCCTGTATCCCCACTGTGTCCAGGTCATCCTTGGCTTGCTGATAGGTCTCCCAGGCACTGTCAAATTCGTTCTCGACGCAAAACCCTCCACTGGAAGAGCCCGAGCCCTCGCAGGTCGGGGATACCGACCCTGGGAACAGGCGTATCCAGGAATATACGACGACTTCATTCCAGAGGGTAGCAGGATCGTCGGCAGGGCCGTCCGGCGCGTTCCCATATCTGGTCTCATAGGTTTCCTGGTCCGGGTCGAAAAGCGATGTTAAATCAATACCCCAGGAGTCCAGTAGGGTGGCCGGGTCCAGGCCCGTCTCCTCGGCGTTGATTGTAATGCCCAGCCAGTTCTTGAATATGACCTGGTAGCCTTGACGGGCGGTGGTCAGTGCATCCCGAGCCTCTTCGGCCGTGTTATCCCACTCCTCCAACGCCCGAGAGAGGTTGTTCAGAGCGCTGCTTAGGGCGGGGTCATCTTCGACAGACCCTTCTACTAGCTCATCCACCGCCTCCTGGGCATTCTTCAGAGAAAGCCTGGCGTTGGCCGCTTTTGCCTCGGCCTGTGCGAGGTCAAGCGGAGTATGAGGGTCTTCGGCCTTGGCCAGAACATCTTCGGCATTTTGCAGGTTCACCCGCGCCTGGGCGACCGCCTTTTCAAAGGATGCCACTGAAGCTTCATCCAACCTGGCCAGAAGCTGGCCCTCTTCCACCTGCTCTCCTTCCGCTACTAAGACTTCGATCACCGTCCCCTGAGAGCCAAAAGTCAGGGTTTCACTTTCAGGGAAGATAAGGCTGCCATTGGTGGAGACCTGGTTGACCAGGTCTCCGAACTGCACGGTAATAAACTGTTGGTCTTCGCCCAGGTCTGCCTGGCCCGAGTCGCTAGCCAGAACATACACCCCGTATGTGCCGCCGGCTGCTCCTAGCAGGACGGCAGCCAGTACGCCGAGTTGCCACAGCGCTAGAGATTTGAAAACGCCAAGAATTGCTCCCATGATCTTTTTACCCCTTATCCCCTCGAGTGCCGGCCTGCGAAGCCTGCGATGGGCTGGCCAGCGGCAGATCGAAAATAAACCGGCTCCCTTTGCCCTGTGTACTCTCGGCACGGATGACGCCCCCGTGGGCCTCGACCAGCTGTTTGACGATAGTCAGCCCCAGGCCTGCGCCACCGGTGGTCCGGGCCCGAGAAGGATCGACCCGGTAGAAGCGCTCGAACACCTGGGGCAGGTCATCAGCAGAGATACCCTCCCCGGTGTCGGCCACGGTGACCCGGGCTACATCCCCGATACGCTCTGCTGAAACCGTTACCGAGCCTCCTTGAGGAGTGTGAGATATCGCGTTTTCCAGCAGGTTGCCCATCAGCTGGGCGATCCGCGTGCGGTCCAGCGGCACCAGCGGCAGCTCCGACGAGATTTCCATCGACAGGGACAGTCCCCCGGCCTCGGCGCGAGGACGGAACGCCTCGACAGCCTTGCGAAGCACCTCCTCCAGGGAGTCGGGCGACAGGTCCATACTAAGGGCTCCCGCCTCGGCCAGGGCCAGCAGCCTTAGGTCCTCCACCAGGTGAGTAAGGTGTAGGACCTGCTGATAGATAGTATCTATGGTGGTTTTGTCGGCCTGCAGCAGTCCGTCCTGCACCGCCTCCAGATAGCCCCGGATGTTGGAGAGTGGGGTTCTAAGCTCGTGGGCTACGTCGGCTACCAGTCTCCGTCGCTGTTGCTCGGCACTTTCCAGATCCTCCGCCATGGAGTTAAAGGTGCGCCCCAACTGTCCGAACTCATCACGGGTCGAGGTGGGCACCCTCTGGGACAGGTCTCCCCGGCCAAGGCGCTGAGCTGCCGAAGTCAGGACGCTGATAGGGGCAAGAATCCGCCTAGACACAAGGGAGATCAGCAGTATCCCACCCACTCCCGCTGCCAGGCCTGCCCATAGCAGCGACCGATTAACCGATGAGGCCAGGCGGGAAACCGCCGGATTGGGAGCTTCCTCTGGAATATCACTGGGAACTATCAGGAGGGAGCCGATTTCGTTGCCCCTGCTCCTAATCGAAACCAGTTGCCTTTTACGCTCCGACAACTGTCCGGGGGAACCGAACCTTTCATGAGAGTCCGCTACCAGCCGCCCCTCCATATCCCTGAGCTGGATACGCCGTCCATAAAGGGACCCGGCCTGTTCGATAACGGTCTGAAGGCCCGAGAAATTCCGGCGGCTGGAGTAGAACTGTGAGACCAATCTCTCCAGACGATCAGCCTGTATCCTATCGAAGTCCCCTTGAAACCGTTCCGTTTCCTCCTGAGCGGCGACGCCCACATAAAGGCTGACGCTGACCAGGGCCAAAGTCAGCACAAGAACAAAACCTGTGATCAGTCGGAACCGGATGCTATAGAACCAGCTAGGCATCGTCGAACCTGTATCCCGCGCCGTAGATAGTCTTAATATAGCGAGGTCTGTCCGGGTCTTCACCCAGCTTGCGTCGCAGATTGGAGACGTGGACATCTACTGTCCTGTCAAAGCCATCGAAGTCGTATCCGAAGACCCGGTCGATTATCTGGTCCCTGCTGAAGGTGCGGCCCGGCTCTCTCATCAGGAGGGTCAGCATACGGAACTCGGTGGGAGTTAGCTCCACCTGCGCATCCTCGATGTAGACCATCCGATGTCGAAGGTCCACCCTAATGGCGCCCCGGGCCAGCTCGGCCGGGCCCTCTTCCAACGCATCTCTGGCCACGCGCCTCAGGACGGCCCGCACCCTGGCGGCCAGCTCCCTGGGGCTGAAAGGCTTGGTGATGTAGTCATCGGCCCCCAGGTCCAGACCCGCCAGACGGTCTTCCTCGCCGGCCCGGGCTGTAAGCATGATAATCGGCACGTTGGACTCGTCCCTTAGGATACGGCAGACGCCCATCCCGTCCAGGCTGGGAAGCATCAGGTCAAGGACCACGAGGTCCGGGTCCTCTTCTCGGGCGAGGCGCAGACCCTCAAGGCCATCGGTGGCAGCTATCACCTTGTGTCCATCACGCTCAAGGTAAAGACGTACCAGCTCGATGGTGGCAGGGTCATCTTCCACTATAAGCACTGTGCTAGACATGCCTGTAATTCCTGATGTACAACGCTCCCTATCACTTTGTACAGAGGAGGGAGCGGATGCCCACCCCCTCCTCTGACCTTAGCGAAGCGCTAGGCCTCGACAGATGGGACCAATGAACCCTCTAAAGGAGGAGATTCCTGCTGGAACTTCATGCCGTGCGATCCGTGTCCGCCGCGAAATCCTCCACCAAAGAACCCGCGTCCCCCGAATCCACGGAGGTGGCCTCCCTGCAGAGCCGTATCGGGCCGGGACAGGTACCACTCTTTGTATTCGTCCGCCTCTTCCTGGGTCAGCCGTCCATTCTCCACGAGGCGGTCCAGTTTCAGCTGAAGCCTCTCGTCCTGGAGTTCCCCGGCGGCCTGGCTGAAGGCATCCTGCACCTGTGTTTCGTCCAGGCCCAGGATAACAGCCACC
>JADFJI010000184.1 GCA_022566235.1 Chloroflexota bacterium | reverse complement strand
CGGTACTGGTGTGGGCAACAGCCCACCTATCCGGCGGCCACATAAATCCCGCCGTAACCCTGGCGGCCTTCATAACGGGGAAGATCAAGCTGGCCAAGGGAGCTCTGTACGTCATAGCTCAGGTATCGGGTGCAGTCTGTGGCGCTTTCCTGCTGAAATCAGTGATTCCCAACGCCCTAGAGGGAGGCCTGGGGGCCCACGCCCTCAGCCCTGCGATGGCCGCCGAGTCAGCAGGACTGGCTTTGTTGCTGGAGGGAACGTTGACCTTCTTCCTGGTCTTCGTCGTCTTCGCTACTGCCATGGACCGTCGTGGGCCCGGAAACTTGGCGCCCCTGGCCATAGGTCTGGTAGTAATGCTTGACCACTTGATAGGGGTGCCCCTGACCGGTGCCTCCATGAACCCGGCCCGTACCCTGGGCCCCGCGTGGGCTGCAGGCCAGTGGGCCGACCACTGGATCTACTGGCTCGGACCCATGGGTGGTGGCGTCCTTGCAGCCTTGGTGTATCAAACCATCTTCGCCCAGCGTGGCGATGCGGAAGCATAGGAAGCCTAAGCAACGATAGATGCATCTGCCCACAAGGGGGAGCGAGCACAACTCGTTCCCCCTTGTGCTATCATAAATCAGGCACCTGCCCCTACCCCGATGGACGATCCGAGCAGTCCCGATGAGCACCAAGAACATAACCATTCCCCAACCTCTCGCCCGGTTTGTCGATGAGGTGGTGAAGATCGCCCGGTCGCAGACCGATAGGCAAAGGGCCATCGATCTGATAGACCCCCTCCTCAAGGAGCTGCTGAGCCGGCCTGACTTCCTCACCGAGGACTTCACTAGGCCGATACCCGACAAGTTCGCCCAGTACCTGATCTACAGGAGCGAGGACCGGTCTCTATCGGTGATGGCCATGGTGGTGCCCGTGGGCTGCACCACCCCCATCCACGACCACCTGGCCTGGGGCCTGGTTGGTGTATACCAGGGGACGCAGCTAGAAACTGTTTACCGTCGGACCGATGACGGCGCCGACTCTATCCGGGCCCGGTTGGTCCAGGTCTGTGCCAACGTCCTGGAGGTCGGAGACATCACCCACCTGTTACCCCCCGAGGGAGACATTCACAAGATCGAGACCATAAGTCAGGACCAGGCCTCCGTATCCATCCACATCCTGGGCAACGACATCGGGTGTCAATGGCGTCACGCCTTCGATATGGAAAAAGAGGCTGTGTACGACTTCCGCTCCGGTTATGTCAACGCCGACTGTGATGATTGAGATCCGCAGGTTCTCGTCGCCGGAACACCTCCCCACCTTACCCTCTAAAATGCAGGCCCGACTCCCGTGATCCAGGCCGGCGTTGGCCATTCCACATCCCTGGACCTGGGGACGGCCGCCAGAGAAGCATCATCCAGTGCCCTGGAGCGACTCGGCCGCTCCAAAGCAGACCTCCTCCTCTGCTTTGCCACCCCAGAATTCTCCTTCCATTACCGGCATCTCTACCGAACCCTTAGCGAATATACAGGGACATCAGAGATCGTGGGGTGCAGCGCCATGGCCATTATCACGGGTGAGGGCGAGTTTGAGGGAAGCCCCGGCCTTGCGGTCATGGCCCTCGCCACCGACGGCTTTAAGGTCTTGCCCTTCCTGAGCGAGGACGGTTCTACGCTGGCATCTAGACTCGCAGGGGCCCTCGGGCCCAGTGAGGAGAATCCAAGGGACAACCACCTTCTCTTGCTCTTCACCGACGTCTTCAATGTCCAGGCCCCGGACCTCCTGGAGGCATTACACCATGAGCTGGGACACATTCCCACGGTGGGGGCGGCCGCCTCGGGGCATCCAGAAGATTCCAGGACCGTTCAGTGGGCGGGTAAAAGAGAGGCCAACCACGGTATATCGGGGGTGCTGTTCTCCGGCCCGATAGCCCACAGCACAACGGTATCTCAAGGGTGCGAGCCCATTGGGGAGCCGTATCTCATCACCCGGTCCGAAGGAAAGGTGATAATGGAGATCGGCAACAGGACTGCCTATGAAATGCTCCAGCGGGCCCTCTCCATTTTCCCTCCAGAGGAGGAAGAGCGGGTTTCAAAGGGAGTCTTCGCGGGCCTCCTGATAGACGAACACAAGTATCCCCCAAGCCGGGGGGACTATCTTATCCGCAGCATCGAGAGGGTCGACCCCTACTCCGGCACGATAACCCTGGTGCAGGAGGCCCACCCCGGCCAGACGATCCAGTTCCACGTGCGAAACCCGACTACGGCCAGGGAAGAGCTTATAACGGGGGTAGAGCAGCTAGGCCGGGAGACAAGTCCATATGTACCGCTGTTCGCCCTCTACTTCGAGAGCGTGGGGCGAGGCGCCCGACTTCACCGGAAACCGGACCACGACGTCAACATCATAAAGGAGGGCCTGGGGGACATCCCGATGATCGGTTTTCTGTCCAATTCTGAGTTCGCCCCCAGGGAAGGGCGCAACCTGGCGCATGCCTACAGTTCGGTGCTGACCCTGGTCAGCCGCCTGGGGCCCGCTTGAATTGCGCCGTATATCCGTTACAAGAGCGCATCTCGCCTGTGAAGGCTACTCTATGGCGATGGCATCGTTTGCGTCGGTGATGGATAAGCCGGGCTCGGAGCTACCCCCTATTGAGTAGAGCCTGCCACCAAGGACCACCGCGCCTCCGCTGTGCCTGGGCGATGGCAGGGGTGCGAAGGTGCTCCACCGGGCCTGCGCAGGATCGTAGACCTCAGTCGACGCCAGGGTACGGTCCAGGTCCTCGCCCCCCAGGACATATATGAGGCCCCCGGCCTCTGCAACGCTCATGCTGGCCCGGGGGATGGACAGGCGGGGCCCTCCTCCCCAGCCACCAGTGGAGGGATCATATATCTCCAGCAGATCGAGGCTGGTGTTCTCTTCCCCACCTCGCCCGCCCATGACATAGATCAGGGGGCCAACAGCCACGACCCCCAAATGGCTTCTGGCCGTGGGCATGCTGCCCGGTGTCGACCAGCGGTCCAGGCGTGGGTCATAGACATCTATTCGAGTTGAGACCCCATCCTTGTCCAGTCCACCAAAGACGTATATGGACCCGTTCCATGCCACCGCCGTTAAAGCGCCCCGGGCCACGGGGAGAGAGGCCCTGGCCTCCCACATCCCTCCACCGGGAGCCAGTTCATACACTCCGCTGGAGGGGATGGACCTGCGTCCCTGGAACCCCCCAATAACGTACAAGCTACCCTCTACAGTCACCACTGCGGCATTGTGTATACCTATGGGCAGCGAAGGGGCCCGTTGCCACGCACCTCCGGCTTCAGTGGGGTCGAAGGTCTCGACGGAGTCGGAGCTCTGGCCGACCAGCTCCAGCCCGCCTATGGCGTAGATCATGCCATCAGCGATCCCTATACCCACTGAGGACCGGGATGTCAGGAGCGATGGGAAGGCTTCCCATCTGGCGGTGGTAACTGGAGTGCTGGCCGGCTCGGGTGTCGGGGAGGGGGATATGGACACGGAGGAGCAGCCGACAACGAAGATCAGAATGAGTAGGAGTATCAGGGAGGGTTTCCACATACTCGACGATATTCTTAGCATAGAGAAAGGGCCTTTGGCTTCAAAGGCCCTTTTGTGTTTGCAGACGATTAAAGTCATAAGAAGGAACTGCCATGAGTACCGTAATCCTCAAGAGACCCCCAGGTTTTTTGCCTTCCCCAGGTATCGGCTATCGCTAGCCCCCGGCCAGAGGAGGAAAGACACTCACTACGTCTCCTTCCTGCAGCTTCTTCTTCTCTCTCCACTCTCGCTCCGGAGGGCAGTGCTGCCCATTGATCAGGGTCATCTGGGACAACTCCTCCGGAATATCAAGCTTTTGCAGAAGGTCTACAAGGGTTGCGTCGTCTTCCAACTCCAGGGTCCCACGGCCAACGCCATTGGGCATTCTCGCCCTGAGGTTCGCAAACAGCTTAACGTCTACCTTCATTCAGTCCCGCTCCTCTCTCTGGTCTCCACACATTTAGAGCTATTTTAACACATTAGGGTTCCAGGTAGTATCCTAGGAAATTACAGAGAATCAAATATTAACTTGGCCTTGAGAAGTCTAATGAGGAAGAAAAGTGGTGGAATTGTGCATCTCAGCCGATCTGGTACAACCAGACCACAATGATAATGGTGTTGGGCCTGTCTCTGAGTCTTTACGGCGCTGGGAATGGCTGCTAGAATCTCACCCAAGTCGATGGGATTTGATATGGGAAATCCGGGGTAATAGGAGGTGGAAGATTATGCCAGTAGTAGAGTCCAGTATTTTTATCAATGCGCGAGTGGGGAAGGTGTTCGGGGCCGTAGAAAGAGTTGAGCGACTTGCCGAATTTTTTTCAGGGGTGACCAGTGTCACCGATGTAATTCGTACCCAGGGACGCATAGGAGATTCCGCAACAATTCATTATTCAGCGGCAGGTTATAAGTATGACGTGCCTTGGAAAGTCAAGGAGTGGGAGACAAACAGGAAAATTGTCGCAACCTTAGGAGGACCATTTCGAGGGACAATTACCTCAACTGTTGAAGCCGAAGGGAGTGGGACAAGGGTTACTCGAGTGTATGATTATGAGATCGCGCGAAGCGGAATGGAGTTGCGGATATTTAAAGCCATTAAGTTTGACGAAATTCATGCGAGGAACGCCAAGCTCAGCTTGGAGACCCTGAAAGCGATCTGCGAAGGTAAGGAGATCAAGGGCGGGAAGCACCCTTGGTTGCCTGGGTTGGCAGCGGCTCTAACACACACGCCAATTACTAAAAAAGACAGTTAAGAAACGAGAATGATTAATTCTGCCTTGGAGTTCCCCGCGACGGTTGTGCCTTTGCTGTAAATCTTTAGAGCTTCCATGAGACCGACGAGCCTTGAATTCCTAGCAGACCTCTCCGTTTTCGCAAGCAACGCCTGTGATCTGTCGCCAGTGCAAAGGTTGCCCAGACTGGTCTCGAATCTCATGAGCCAGAGCCTGGCTCTCCTGTAACAGGGCCGTAGCACGCTCGAGATCACCCTGTTTTTTCGCTGCCGTTCCCACCCGTTGGAGAGTCTCGGCAATGATTTCCTTGGACCAGGCTTCAGGAGGCAGGTCTAGGCGCTCATTATGGCGCTCAACCAGCTTCTGTAGACCTTCGGCAGGATAGACACCACCAGCCAGGCATGCCAGGCAAATAGCTAGGGCTGACCCTTCGCGGGAGTCTTTGAAGTTAGCCAAGCTCTCGTGGTGGAGTCTAAGGGCTTTTTCGTGGTCGCCTTGCAGCCATGCCACGGTCCCCAGCCCGGCCAGGGCA
>JADFJI010000183.1 GCA_022566235.1 Chloroflexota bacterium | reverse complement strand
GGGACCATATTTATGTTCTCCCCCTCTCCCTTGATAAGGGAGAGGGGGACAGAGGGGGTGAGGGTTTTTGAAACGACTTCTAGTTCAAGTAACGTAAAGGATATTCACAGCCAGACCAACAAGGGCATCATGCCATTCTGAGTCCCGACTTGTCGGGATGAAGAATCTGGGGTGGGGTAGATCCTCTTCTTCAGGCGAATTGATGCAGAAGGCCCCTCGCCACCCCAGACCCTGAGTCCTTCCCCGGAAGGACTCAGGGTGACAGGGAAATACGCATATCGGTTTAGCTGAAAACCACGTGGCCAGTGAGCCCCGCCGCATACAGCAACCCCGCCCTGGCGTGGAGCTTGGCCGTGCCCACCAGTACCATGCTCATCTCCCTCCGCTCCCTGGCTTTCCACGACCTGGCCACCAGGGCCCCGGCCCACGGAAGGGACCCCAGGCCCGCCAGGGCCGCCACCGGGACTACGCCGGTTGCAGCTATCACCACCAGGCTCACGTAGGAAGACCCGAGCATCCCCAGGTAGGTCCAACGCCCGGGGCCCGGGCCCAGCATCGTGACCAGGGTCCTCTTTCCACTTCGCCGGTCCTCCTCCACGTCCCTCATGTTGTTGGTCTGTAGGATGGCCGTCACCAGGAAGGCCACAGGTATGGAGGCCCAGAAAGGGGGCCAGGTCAGCTCCTCCGTCTGGACGTAGTGACTGGCCACCACCATGAGCGGGCCCATAAAGAAGAAGACCGTCGCCTCCCCCACTCCCGTATCCCCCAGGGGCCTGGGACCCGCACTGTAGAAAACCGCCACAAATACGCTGGCCAGGCCGACGGCCAGTATGGGCCACCCGACCTGGGACACGATATAAAGCCCCGTCCCTATCCCCACCGCAAAGCTCACGATGCACCCCAGCAGCACCTCCCTCTCGGTCAGCAACCCTCGCTGTAAGACCTTGTGGGGAGCCGGAAACTTGGTCTCTCCCCCGCCTCTAAGGTGGTCCATGTACTCATCCGTCAGGTTGGTGCCGATCTGGATCCCCAGGGAGCCCGCCAGGACAAAGCTGAAGAGGAGCCAGTCGAAGACGACCTCTTGTGCGGCCAGGGCGCTCCCCACCAGCACCGGCACCGCCGCCGCGCTCAGTGAGAAGGGCCGGATGGCCCAGAGCCACGCCTTCGAGTAGGTTAGGGCCGAGGTCGCTAAAGCCATGATCGATCCGTTACCAGGGCATGTGTCGGTAGGGGGAAAAGTCCGGGTCTCGCTTCTCCAGGAAGGCGTTGCTCCCCTCCAGCGCCTCCTCCGTCCCGTAGAAGAGGCTGTTGGCCCCGTGGGCCATGGCCTGAAGCCCGTATACCCAGTCTGTGGCGGCGTTGAACGAGGCCTTCAGCATCCTGAGGGCGGTAGGGCTCTTCTTCAGCATCTCCTTACACCAGCGCACGGTCTCGGCCTCAAGCTCCTCGGGAGCCACCACCCTGTTCACCAGCCCCATCTTCTCCGCCTCCCGGGCGCTGTACTGGCGGCAGAGGTACCATATCTCCCGGGCCTTCTTCTCCCCCACAATGCGGGCCAGGTATACCGCCCCGAAGCCCCCATCGAAGCTTCCCACCTTGGGCCCTGTCTGCCCGAAGATGGCCGTCTCGCTGGCTATGGTCAGATCGCATATCACGTGGAGCACGTGGCCGCCCCCGATGGCGTACCCGTTGACCATGGCCACCACTGGCTTAGGAATAGTTCTCATGACTCGGTGTAGCTCCAGAACCTGCATCCTGGTCGACCCTGATTCGTCCTTGTAGCCCCCTGGCCCCTTCAGCCGCTGGTCTCCCCCGGAGCAGAAGGCCCGGTCCCCGGCCCCCGTGAGGACCACCACCCCCACCCTTTCGGCCTCCCAGGCGTCCTTGAATGCATCCACCATTTCGTCTATGGTTTTGGGTCGAAAGGCATTCATCACCTCGGGACGGTTTATGGTTATCTTGGCGATACCCTCGCCCTTATGGTAGAGGATGTCTTCGTAGCTGGAGCTCATATCTTCCTCCCAACGCCCCCGGTTAGCGAGGGCCGCGAAATATGATAGTCAACGAGATAAGATGGGTCGGTATCAAGGTCCCCTTCCGAAAGCCCCTGGAGACGTCCGCCGGGGCCCTAGTCCTTCGGTACAGCTTGCTGATATGGGTCGATAGCGATGAGGGAGTTACTGGCGTAGGCGAGGCGCCCGCGCCCCTCGTTGGCGGCGAGTCGGGCCTGAAACGCCTGGACTCCCTGTTACAGGCGATCGCGCCTTCCATCCTGGGGAGACCCCTGGAACAGCTAAGCCAATCACTCCCGACCGCAGGCGCGGATGGCCCCTTCGTCCAGGCATTGGCCTTCGCCCTGGAGACCGCCGCATACGATGCCGTAGGCCGAGCCCAAGGCCGGCCCGTGGCCGCCCTCCTGGGAGGCAAGCCCGAGGCCATTGCCGTCAACGCCCTGATTGGGGCATCCTCTCCGGAAGAGACGTCTGTTCTGGCCGCCGAGGCCGTGGCCCAGGGCTTCGGGACCATCAAGCTCAAGGTGGGGGGGCGGCCCATCGGGGAAGACGTGGCCGTCCTGGAGGCCGTGAGGGCCACAGTGGGAGGAGATGTCAAGATACGCCTGGATGCCAACCGGGCCTGGCCCCTGGGCGAGGCCATCGACGCCCTCCGTCGTCTGGCCGGCTTCGGACTGGAATACATCGAAGAGCCTGTAGGGCCCGCCGACCCGGCCTCACTGGCCCAGGTCAGGAGGTCTTCTACGGTAGCTATCGCCGCCGACGAGTCGGTGGAAAGCCTGGAGGCCGCCCGGAGGCTCGTCACGGCCGGGGCAGCCGATGTCCTGGTGATCAAGGCGGCCAGGGTGGGCGGCCTGAGGGAGGCCATGGCCATAGCCGGGCTGGCCAGGAGCAACGGGCTAAGGGTGGTGGTCACATCGTCCCTGGAGACCGGTATAGGCCTGGCCTCTTCCCTCCATCTGGCCGCGGCCCTCACCCCGGCCGAGGTCTCCGGCCTCGCCACCGGCCACCTGCTGGAGCACGACCTTCTCACAGAACTTCTCCTACAGGAGAACGGCTTCCTCCGCACACCCCGGCTCCCGGGCTTGGGGATTTCGGTGGACCGGGACGCCCTGAAACGATACGCCACCGGGCTTCATGGCCGGGCGAAACTTTAACCACGCGCAAGTTGTTCACCTACCATATTCTCTTTCTTCACAACAGACAGTTTCAAAATTCTAGTTTGGCCTGTCCAAAGTCTCGACGGGTCGGGACTTAGGAGGGGGTTTGGGGGTATCCCCCAAACCTATTTCCTCCCCCTCTCCCTTAGCAAGGGAGAGGGGGATACAGGGGGTGAGGGTTTTCGTAACGACTTCTAGCTGGGAGTGGAAAAACTCCAGGACCTCCTCATTGAAGAGCCCCGTTTGCTCTAGGTGAGCACAGTGCCCCGCCCCGGGGATAATGGAGACCCGGCCCCCTGACATTGAGTCGCCCATCTGCCGGGCAAGGTCACAGTACCTGGTGTCCTCATCGCCCGCCATCAGCAGGACAGGCCGGGCCAGGGATTGGAGGCGGTCATACAATGGGGGCTGGGCCCCGGCCCCCATCCCACGAAGGCTGCCGGCCAGGCCCCGGGCCCGGTTCCGAAGCCTCTGCCGCCGCAATCCGGATCGCGCCTCTTCTGGCAATCGCCTCTGGCTTGAAAACAGTGGAATACTCTGCCAGTAGTCCACGAAAGCCTCAATCCCCCGCTCCTCGATCATACGGGCCAGGGCACCATCACTCTTTACTCGCGCCCTGCGCTCTTTCTCATCCACTATTCCTCCTGAGGCCCCTTCGACAGCCAGGGCCTGGCACCGGTCGGGAGCCGCCACGCCGAGGTACAGGCAGATGCGCCCCCCCATGGAATATCCCAACCAGCCAGCGCGTTCGATGCCCAGGGCATCCAGCAACACCCCCTCCGGGTCCGACAGGAAGATGAAGCGGCTCTCGAGTCGTTGCGCGAGCCGCTTCGAAACCTCGGGCGGGTCGACGCTCACCGCGAAGAGCGAAACACCGCGCTCTGAGATCCGCTCGTAGTATCGATCGAGCTGAACCAGCTCGACGCGGCAGAAGGGTCACCAGTCGCCGCGATAGAAGATGTAGAGGGCCGCCTCTCCGAGGGTCGACGCTTCGACCGAGTGGAGTACCTCCTCCTGATCCACCAGCGCGTAGCTGGGGAAGGGGTCACCGGCCTGCACCGCCAGCGCGTGGGGCGGGAGGAAGCTGAACCAAAGGACGTACCAGGAGACAAGCGCGGTGAGGGCGCCTTCGAGGCCGAGCACGGCGACCTTGGGCCAGGTCCGCCTGCGCACGACCGATCCGACCCCGAGGGCGCATCCCGCCCACAGCAAGGCGAGCAGCAGCCAGGGGATGCGGGCGTGGATCATCTGCTGGAGGCCCAGCAGCGGCGCGCGGTCCTGGGCACCCAGGTTGGCGAGGATCAGGCCCAACGTGCCGAACACCAGGAACGCCGAGGTCCAGATCATGGCCGAACCCTATCATGCAACCGAACCCCCGGGGCGCGGACTGGCCTGGGTGGGGCGGGCAAGTGCCCTGCGGGACTATCCGGCACCGGGGCGTCCAAGTATCGTCGGGCTGAGGGAGTCACCCCATGAAGAAAGCGGCCGCACTCGGCGGGATCCTCGCCGCAGCAGCTCTCCTCTTCGTCATCTCGGTGCTGGCGGCGTCGGAAGGCGGAGAGGAAATCGTCACCCTGACCACGGTCGAGTCCGATGGATCCGAGCTGGCCACGCGTCTCTGGATCGTCGATGACGGTGGGTTTGCCTGGTTGCGATCGGGGATGCCCGACACGCGCTGGCTGCGACAGATCGAGTCCAACTCCGAGGTCATCGTCGAGCGTGGGGACGAGGCGATCCGTCACCGGGCCGTCCCCGTGCGCGATTCGAAGGTGCGGGATCGGATCCACTCCCTGATGCGCAACAAATACGGCTGGGCCGACCGGTGGGTCTCCCTCATCCGCGACGGAACTCAATCGGTGGCGGTTCGTCTCGAGAGCCCCTGACCCACTGAGTCGACGCAACCGGTGCGGTCACCCACGCGCGACGGCGCTGCAGTCGACGATCGGCATCGGGGGACCCGGCCTCAGGAAACCGGCAGCTCGAGCTTCTTCGCGGGTCCGAATCGGCCGGTCATGTGCTCGGTCCAGGTGCTCAGGATGGGCGTCGCGTCGGCGAGACCCAGATTCCGGAGCTCCTGCGCGATGGGGTGATCCCCCAGGGTCAGCTCGACTCCCACGCCGCCCGGATTCAAAGCCGTTCCCTTGCCCCCGGTGCTGA
>JADFJI010000182.1 GCA_022566235.1 Chloroflexota bacterium | reverse complement strand
TGGGGGGGCGGCCCTCTTTCTTGAAGCACTCCAGTCTAAAGGCCTCCCCAAACGCTGAACCTTTTGGTAAAGTATCAAGGGAGCCCCGCAGGGAAGTGTGGAGGAGCATGAACCGAACCAGAAATAAGCTGCTTTTGCCCGGTGCGGATAGAAAACGAGCATGGGCCGCGGGCCTTTTGGCTCTCGCAGCCCTGGCGGTAGTGTGGTTCTCGTGGACGGGCGCCGCCTCGGCCCAGCCGCCCTTCCCCATCATCTATTCGGGCACTGCCACCATCGGCGGCAAACCCGCCCCTGATGGGACCAAGATAACCGCCCGGGTGGGAATGGCCGAGCCACTGCATTCGGTTGAGGTGGTGAACGGCAGATACAATGAACTTTTCGTAGACCCTTCCGTGGAGTATCAGTTCATAGAGGACGTGGTGGGCCTTACCATCATCTTCTTCGCTGACGGAGTCCGGGCCGTGGAGACCGCGGTCTTCGTCGAGGGGACCTTCCTTGAGAAACAGCTTGACCTGAACTTCCCGGAGTTGCCCCAGACCGGGGACCAGGCCTGGGGCAACCTGTGGCTGGCCCTTGGGGCCGCGGGGCTGGCCGCCGTAGTCGGCGGTTCCCTGCTACTGGTCCTGAAGCCTAAGTCATGGGGCCCGGGCCTGAGCGTTTAGTCGGCTAGTTCCAGAATCGCCACCTGGGTATCCTGGGGAAGAGTAGAAGGTGTCACGTGGAGCCGCCTCTGGGGCTCCGAATCTTGTGCCCCCATCTCCTTCAGGAAACGCATTATCGGTTGGCTCGGGTCCCTGTTCTCGATGGCAGCGGCCTCATAGTCCATGGGTACCACCAACCTCGGCTCCATCAGGCCGATGGTGTCCGTAGAGGCCTTGAGAGACGATAAGCTCCCCACCGGCACCATCAGTATGCTAACGTTTCCCAGCCGTTCCACCTGCTCCGATGTGAGGGCCTGCTGAAGGTCTCCCAGGTGGCACATCACTATGCCTTCCACCTCTATGGAATAGACGGTGTTTCTCCCCCCGGCCACATCTCCGGCCTCCGGGTCTTGGGAGCCGTGTACCGTACCAACCCCTGTGATCTGGACCTCCGCCGTCTCGTACTCTCCGGGGCCCGTGATTACCCGCCTGGTTTTGTCTTCGTCCGGAGGAAGGCTGCAGTCCATTTCCCCGAGGCTGCAGGTGACCGCCCTTACCTTCGGCCCCTTGCCCAGACGGGCCGCAACGTCGCCGTAGGGGTCCGTGAGTATCGTAACGTCCCTGCCTCTGATACTGAAACACCTTCGTCCCATCCAGGTAATATCCAAAAGTTTCTCCCGATCCGTGTTTTCAGGTTTGCTTTTGACCCATGCAAGGGTCGATATAGTCAGTATATGGAGGCCTCCTTGACGGCGCAAGCCCTTGACAGCATTCCTGAGGGCTGATAAAGTCGTAGCAAACTAGCAGTCGTCGATTGCGAGTGCTAAACCGTAGAAAACGTTAACGGCCCTACCTTATACAAGGAGGCCTTTTTGTTAACCAAAAGAAAAGAGGCAGTGCTCAAGGCGATAGTCAATGGCTATATTGATACCGTATCCCCCGTTGGGTCACAGATCATAGCCGGCAACCAGGGCCTATCGGTAAGCCCCGCCACCATACGAATGGAGATGGCCGCCCTCGAAGAAGATGGGTACATCACCAGGCCCCACACCTCTGCAGGTGGCATTCCCACCGATAAGGGCTATCGGCACTATGTGGAAAGGCTAGCGGAAAGAAGAGATCTGGCTCCCAGAGAAAAGGAAAACATCCAGCGGCAGCTCCGTCGGACCTATCTGGACCAGGAAGAGTTGGCCCGTCTGGCCGCCACAGCGCTGCCTAAACTCACAGGGAGCCTGGCCTTGATTACGGCCCCCAAAGCGACCCAGTTGAGGCTTAAACGCCTGGACCTGGTACCCGTTCAAGAGCTCCTGGTGATGCTCCTTCTCATCCTGCAAGGTACCAAGATCATCCGGCACCTCGTTCCCTTGCCGGAACCCGTATCACAGCAAGAGTTGATCAGGATGGGCAATAAGCTCAGTGATGTGTTCGAGGGAGTCACCTCAGCGGAGCTCGACGTAACCTATACTGAGCTGACACCCCTGGAGGAAGAGATCGTTGACCTGGCCAGAGACCTGATGAAGGCCGAAGAGCGGCTGAGTTATGAAGAGCTATTTTTCGATGGCCTATCTGAACTTTTCGATCAACCAGAGTTCTCCGAAGCCGAGATACTGCGCGCCGTGCTGGAGATCCTGGAGCGGCGAGGCTATCTGCGGAGCATTGTTGAAGAGGTGTACACCGGGCCAGGGGTACAGGTTTCCATAGGTGGCGAGCTCCAGGAAGCCAGCATGCGCCACTTCAGCCTTGTCATAGCTGAATACGGCGTCGCCGGGCATGTCACCGGTGTGGTCGGAGTGCTGGGACCCAAGCGTATGGACTACGGTAGGAATATTCCTGCCGTCCAGTTCTTGTCCAACCTCATGAGCCAGGTAGTTGGCGAGGTCTATCAGTAAGGCATCTGCTTGGGACTTTATAATTCATGAGAGACGATGAAAGTGAAAAGAATCTAGACCCTCCCTCCGAATCGGGTAATGGAAAGGAAGACTCGGCCGCCTCCGCCCAGGCACCCGTGGTCGATGAGACGGCCCCAGAATCGATAAAAGAGGCCCTGGCCGCGGAAAAAGAGCGAGCCGAGCGAAATCTAGCCAACTGGCAGAGGGCCCAGGCCGACCTCATTAACTATAGAA
The DNA here is from genome assembly GCA_022566235.1 of Chloroflexota bacterium. Lineage (GTDB taxonomy): Bacteria > Chloroflexota > Dehalococcoidia > Plut-88900 > Plut-88900 > JACZVB01. The sequence continues at coordinate 2,569 of JADFJI010000182.1, read as the reverse complement.
AACGGATGGAGCAGGAAAAGGAGGAGTTGGCCACATTCGCCAATGCCACCCTGATAGCAAGTCTGTTATCGATTCTTGACGACTTCGAACGGGCTCAGAATAGCATGCCTTCCAGCATAACGGGCATTACGTGGGTGGAGGGCGTCTTCATGATGCACAAAAAACTGCTTGCCATCTTGGAATCCCACGGCCTTTCCAAAGTGGAGGCCCTTGGTCAAGATTTCGACCCCAACCTCCATGAAGCTGTCTTGTACGGAGAGGGCGATGACGGCAAGGTGGTGGAGGAGTTGCAAAAGGGTTACAAGCTGCGCGACAGGGTCTTACGACCAGCGATGGTGCAGGTAGGCAAAGGCGACAGGCAGGAGGAAGCGAAGGAAGAGGAGGCCCCTGGCCAGGACCAGGGCGACAGCTAGATAGCTTCAGCCCGGGCCTCCGTCAAAGGTTCACCCCTATCCAGGTATCACACCTGCATCCCGAGTGATTCCGAGCCGGTAGAGGTTTGCCACTTTTTCAACGTCTCTAAATCATTAGAATCTACGCTTGATAGATACACTATGACAGTGGTTTATAATAGAGATGGAGGATTGTCCAGCGGGAAGCGTATATGACGACAAAGATCGATTACTATGAATTGCTAAAGGTGTCCCGGAACGCCTCCGCGGAGGAGATCAAGAAGGCGTTTCGTGGACTGGCCCTTCGCTTTCACCCCGATCGCAACAAGAGCCCGGGCGCCGAGGCGAAATTCAAGGAGATCAACGAGGCCTACGAGGTCTTGAGTGACCCGGACAAGCGGGCTGCCTATGATCGATTTGGCCACGCCGGGTCCGCAGGGTCCCCATTTGGTCGCGGATTCGAGGGCATGGGTGGGTTTGGGGGATTCGGCGATATATTCGATGCCTTTTTCGGAGGCTCCGCCCGGGCTAGGTCAGGCCCGCAGCGGGGTGTCGATCTGCATTACAACATCACCATCTCCTTTGAAGAGGGGGTCTTCGGGGCCGATCGGGAAATAGAGGTGCAGAGGACGGAGGTCTGTAGTCGGTGCCGGGGCAGCCGCAGCGAACCTAGCTCTCCATCATCCACCTGCGATGTGTGTAACGGGAGCGGCAAGGTCCGCAGGGTGCAGCAAAGCCTGTTCGGCCAGTTTGTTAACGTCGCCGCCTGCGATAAGTGTCGTGGCGAGGGACGTTTGATTGCCACCCCCTGTACCCAGTGTCGTGGCACCGGAATAGAGAAAGCTAACCGGCGGATATCGCTCGAGATACCGGCTGGTATCGAAGATGGCACTCAGATAAGGCTATCCAGGGAAGGCGATGCGGGTGTGAAGGGCGGTCCGGCCGGCAACCTCTATGTGAAGGTGAAGATCCGTGGCCACGATTATTTCCGGCGTGAGGGTGACAGTGTGCTACTAGACCTTCCCCTCAACATGGCCCAGGCTGCTCTTGGAGATGAGGTGGAAGTGCCTACGGTCGATGGCCCCGTTCTGCTGAAGATACCGGCTGGAATCCAAAACGGAAAAGCCCTGCGCTTGAAGGGAAAGGGAGCCTACCGACTTAAACGAGGAGGACGGGGAGACCAACTGGTCACCGTGAACGTGGTTACCCCCGAAACCCTGAACAAGAAAGAACAGGAGCTGTTCAAGGAGCTCGCCGGTACCCTCGTAAAGCCAGACATCGAAATCAGAAACGGCAGAGGCATATTCGATAGGATAAGGGAAGTCTTTAGGTAGGCTCTTGCCCTTAGCCCTCCACCCGCTCCAGTGTAAGCTCGCTGTCCACCGTGATCGGTCTCATCAGGCCCGACCCCCTTCCATCGATTCCATGACGATCGCGGGGCCCTCTTCTTCAGCTTTCCCACGCAGGCCCTAACTGCATGCAGAGCGTCCCAGGTCATACGCTCCGTGGCTGCCGGACGACCTTGCTTCCTGACCACAGGGCCTCTATCGAGCCCGCAATCCCCATATCCAATCGGACAAGTGGCGGATAATTGGTATGGTAAGATGCGTGCGTAGATATAATCTGCACTGAGTTCTGCCTTTTAAGCGACAGGAACTCTTTGCGTGGAGGAAGAACGTGTCGATGAATCCGGCAGAGTTGAGGGAGTTCCTAAATCAGGGACGAGTAGGAGTCCTCTCGACCATCCGCAAAGACGGCTCTCCCCAGGTAAGCCCAGTCTGGTTTCGCTACGATGGAACCACGATCAACATCTGGACCGAGAAAAGCCGCATATGGGTTAAGAACGTAGAGATGGACGGGCGCGTTGCCTTCTCGGTGCAAGAGGAACGTCCTCCTTTCGCCGCCGTACTTATACGTGGAAACGCTCACGTCTCCAATCAGCTCGACGACTCAGGGCTACAGGAGGCGAAGGACATCTCCCGGCTTTACATAGAAGAGTCTAAGCTAGACGAATACGTCGAGTCCTCCTGGCCCGACCTCCACACCTTCGTACGGATCGTCCCCCAGCACGTCCGCTCCGCCGCGGGTGGGCCGAATCAGTCCAAGGAGCAGGCGGATTACAGTGGTCTTGCCGGAACCGTCGTAGCCGAGGAGGCCGAAGGTCTCGCCCTCGGCCA
>JADFJI010000181.1 GCA_022566235.1 Chloroflexota bacterium | reverse complement strand
TGCTCAATAAGGTTAGCAAAGCGCGCGGCGAAGTACGACTGGTCAACGCGGAGTTCTCCGATAAGTCCCGCTCAACAGCAGGATACCTGGGTATTTTCCTAGGGTCTATCGGAGTGCACAGGATTTATCTGGGGTATTATGGCATGGGGTTACTTCAGATCGCCGTCACCGTTTTTACCCTGGTCGGCGGCCTCTGGGGGATGTACGAGGGCATGACCATCTTGCGGGGCTCAGAGTGGCGAGATTCCCAGGGAAGGCTTCTCAGGCCCTCCACCAAGTGATGATCCCCTGGGCCTAGCATCGGGTGCAAAGCAGACAAATCGAAAACAATCAACCCTCCCCTAGAGCTTTAGATATAGCATCCAATGCTGTTTAGGGAGTGCCAATCCCGGCTTGTCCCGATACTCGGGACTTGTGGCGTAGGCCCAGCCGACTAGGGCCAAAGGCTAGTTAGGCGAGAAACGGGGCTGGCCCCGGCCCTTGCCCTCATCCCCCTCGGCCTCGGCTTTCCTCTTCTGTGCGAGGAACAGCTCCAGGGTCAGGTTCTCCTCCTGGAGAATTTGCAGCTCCTCCTTGAGCCGGTCCTCCGCCGATGGGGTCTCCAGCAGTTCCTGCTTCCTTCTCATCCCCGTCCTCAGGATCGAGGCCACCATGTATGAAAGCTTCTCGGGGTCGCCCTCCAGCTTCAGCTCCCTGGACTCGTCACCCATCAGGGCCGATAGCAGAGAAGCGTAGGTCTGGAAATGGCCCCGAACCCGGGCCGCCAGCCCCGACTCCTCCTCGGGTATCGACCCCTCCCTCTCCAGGTACTCCACCTGGCCGACGACGTATGGGGTCTGCCGGGTCACTTCCAGTATCCTGAAGACCTCCATCCCCACCGCAGTCAGGCTCATCCTCCCCTCACCCTGGGGAACCACATCGAGGATCTTGGCCCGGGTCCCCACATCGAAGGGCAAGGCAGGGCCCCCGACCTCTTTCCCCGACTTGATGAGGACCACGCCGAAGGAGCGGTCCCCCTCCAGGCAGTCCTTCATCATCAGCTTGTAGCGCTCCTCGAATATCCTGAGGGGCAGGACCATTCCGGGGAACAGCACTAGGTTCAGAGGGAACAGGGGAAGCTCCCGGGACGGGGGAGTGGTCATAGGTCGCCTCTATGAGGAGGGGGCTGGGGCCGGCTGTTCCGACCTACGGACCAGCAGCCGGCTTTCTACGAAGCTGAAGTCTTTCTCCGAGAAGAGGTGCACGTTGCCCTGAAAGGCCAAATGCCAGTGCTCTGCGGGCCATCGCTTTACGTAGTCCAGGTGAGGCACTATCTCCTTCGCATCCAGGTAGGTTCCCGGCTCCAGGATCACGTCCGGCTTTATCCCGAACCGGAATGGGTACTCCTCCCCCTTTTTCTTGCCTACCCAGATAGGCTCGTTGTCTTCGAAGTACCCGGAAGTTATGCTCGCTGTGCCCCCGAACTGCTGTACCCCGGTGAGGTAGTAAAGCACTCTGTCCCCCGGCTCCATCCTCTCCGCCTTCTTGCGGTGCCGACTCTTGATGCCCTGGATCAGGAAACCCCTGGCCCTGGATATCTCGAAGTTCTCCGCCGAGCCGACTATCATCCAGTAATTGGCTGGCATGTTGGGGTCACCTCCGTGGCCGGGCAGACCGGTGCCGGTCTACCCGCCGATCTGGTACATCTCCACTTTCTTGGGCCCAGGGCCGGCCGCCGAGGCCCGTTCCTCGGAGTAGCGGTCAGTCCGCCTGCTCCATATGTCGATGATTATATCAGTCAGGTCCTGGTCTGAGGCCCCGGCCCTCAGCGCCTCCCGGAGGTCGTGGCCCTGGGATGCGAAGAGGCAGGTATAGACCTCTCCCTTGGCGGAGAGCCGGGCCCGGGTGCAATCTCCGCAGAAGGGCTTGCTTACCGAGGCGATCACCCCCACCTCGCCGCCCCCGTCCAGGTACCTGTACCGGCTGGCAACCTCACCCCGGTAGTCTTGATCTACCGGCTCCAGGGGCATCTCCTCGCCTATGGCCTTGATGATCTCATCAGCGGTGACCACCTGGTCCCATTGCCACTGGTTCAGGTTTCCCACATCCATGAACTCGATGAACCGCAGGATGTGCCCCATCTCCTTCACGTACCTGGATAGGTCGACGATTGTGTGGTCGTTGACCCCCTTCTGCACCACCGCATTCACCTTGATTGGCCCCAGGCCAACCTCGGCGGCCTTTTGAATCCCATCGAGCACCTTCTTTGTCCCGAAGCCCCTCCCGTTCATGCCTCCGAAGACCTCCTCATCCAGGGTATGGAGGCTGACGGTGACACGCATCAGGCCCGCCTTTTTCAGGGCCTGGGCCTGCTTGGCCAGCAGGTAGCCGTTGGTAGTCAGGGCCAGGTCCTCCAGCCCTGGGATGGAGGCCAGCTGCTCCACCAGCACCTCTAGCTGGCCTCGCAGCAACGGCTCGCCCCCGGTGAGCCTGATCTTGCGTACCCCCAGCCCCACGAACAACCTCGCAAGCCGGCTTATCTCCTCGAAGGTAAGGAGCTCTGCTCTGGGCAGGAAGCGATACCTCTCGCCGAATACCTCGGCAGGCATGCAGAAAGGACACCGGAAGTTGCACTTGTCGGTGACCGATATGCGAAGGTCCCTCAGGGGCCTGCCAAAGACATCCAGAAGCGGGGACTCGGACTGTTCGGGTACGGTGCTCTTCATATGTGCCTGATGAGGCTGGTTATCTCAAGCCGGACGCCTGAATTATTCTAACTCCGCGTCGGTTGATTGTACAGGAAACAGCCCGGGCCAGGGGCCATGGGGCTTATTGAGAAATAGGGCAGCCTTACCAGGGGAACACCGAGAAAACGCCCTTGCTATAGAAGCCGCAGGCCCGGTCATTCAACGCGGCCCCTTTTCAGCGGGGCCGAGCGTTTCTCTCGAAGAAGTCCCAGATCAGCTCGAATATGTCGCCTGGTGGGTCCACCGGTTGCCCATCGACGGCCCGACCAGGCCAGTGCTGACCCTCGCGCACGGCGTAGAGCAAGACCTCCCGGGAATCGTCACAGTCGGTATATCGGTAGGTCGTGATGCCGGGCTGGCTCGTATCGACTTCAGGCGTGCCGCTGCACCCGTTGTGCTGGGCCCATAATGCGTTGGTGTCCAGGGCAGACAGTCCAACTACGCCAAGTTCCGTGACGGCCTCGTACCCTGCATCTCGTTCACCCCAAACCTGGATTACGGACAGCGGGGGAAACTTGGGGATAGTTTGACCTCCCATAAATCCTCCCCCGCCGATCGGTGCGATCGCCGCGAAACGATCGGAAAACAGCGCCAGTCCCTGAACCATAGCGGCACCGCTGGACCACCCGGTGGCGTAGACCCTGGCTTCGTCCAACGTGACCCGCATTGCAAGCCAGTCCAGTATGGCCTCGGTAAACCCTACGTCGTCGGCCGTCGTGAAAAAGAAACCTATATCCCTCAGTTCTGCCCTGAACTCTTCACAGCGCTGTGGGGTATCAAAGCAGTTGTTCCACGCCGGCCCAAAGGCGTCAGGAAAAACCCCGACGAAGCCTTCCGTGTTGACCAACCTAAGGAGATCACTCCCAGCTTTGGGTTCGAGTATTCCGTCACTGGTCGAGTTACGTCCGTGGAACCAGAACACGACTGGATAGGCTACGTCTGGCTGGAAAGCGTCCGGCAGTTGGACCAGTAGCCGTCGGACCCGTCCGTCATGGTCGAGGGTGACCACGTTGAGGCCGGGCTCCAACACCACAACCTCCCCTTGGGCCTCTACGCGTTTCAAGGTAAACAGGGCAGATTCCCCAGATCGCACAGATTCTCCAGAAATCGTATCTCCAACGATATCCCCGTCATAGATGCGATCAAATCGACCCTGCCCTGTCCCCCCGGGCTCAAAATGCACCGTTGCAAAATCGACACGGAGATTCACTAGGACACGACTAGCCCCATGCTGGGGAGCGGTTATCAATCCCACGAGGCGTTCGCGCTCAATTGCAAAGTCTACGATGATTTCCACCTCTCCCTCAGGCCACGACTCCGCACCTTCCCAGTGGCCGACGATCTGTTGTTCGGCCTCCGAGAGACCGGGCTCCGACGTCACCACTTCCCCCTGGGTCCCTACGCGTCTCAAGGTAAACGTGGCGAACCCCCAGAATTCACTCGCTTCCCCAGTAATCGTATCCCCCCTGAGCTCACCATCGTACGTTACACCGATCTCCCCATCTGTGCTAATTTCAAAGTGTACTGTAGGAGGGTCGAAACTGACGTTGGTCAGGACAATTCGTTCGCGACCGAAGATCCTGAACGCCTGGAGGCCGTCAAACACAAATTCCACGATCAGTTCAAACTCGCGCCCGCTCCACACCTCCACCCCTTCCCAGAGACCAGCGATGGAGCCCTGGGCCTCCGAAGTTTCCGTTGGAGCCGTTGTGGACGTGGGCTCCGGCGTCAAAACGGGCGTCGGCTGCGCCGGCGTCGCAGTGGGTGTAGAGATGAGGGGTGCTGTGGTAGGTATAGCCGGTGTCACATCTGTATCTGTGGCCGTCGGCGTAGCCATTTCTTTAGCACCGCCTCCACAGCTTGCCACCAGCAAAGCACCTACTATCAATATCAAGGGCCACAATGAGCCTGTCCGCATGCCGATAATTATAGAGACTCGCTTTGTGGAAGCAAGCTATACAAATCCGGGGAGAGTTGCCCAGCTTCTGGCCCTTACGACTCTCCCTAGATGTCCTCCACTTAGCTTTTACGGCGCCTATTGGTAAACGTTTACCTACTTTTCGATTACATTCCGCACGAACACAGGTTTATCTCACGACGACATAGTTGGTCCGCCTTTCAATGGCTAGACGCAGGGGAACTCAGTCGGCAGCAGGGCCTCCGCCCATCTGTAGGTATTCGATCTTGATGACCTCGCAATATGGATCATCGATGGAAAGCGCAAAACGGGGAGACTTCTTCCTATGCCTTCGACGCGGGGTATAATCTGGGCCGTAGATCATGCGAGCTCAGCAGGAGGAAAACGAAAATGGTGGAGACTGTACTTGTCGATGTGGATGGCCACATCCTTGAGCCCTCGAACCTGTGGGTCGAGAACATAGAGCCCCGGTACCGTGACATGGCCATGTATATGGGGAAGGATGAGAACGGCCTGGAGCAGTGGTTCTCAGAGGGGAAAGGGGACCCGTTTTTCGCCAAAGGCACCGCCGCTAACCTGGCTACCATCGGCAAGAGCCAGGAGTGGAGGAGGAAGAACATCTACGAAAACCCCTCGGTCACATGGGAAGAGGGTCGGGCCATGAATCCCGCGGCCTGCGATCCCCACGAGCGG
>JADFJI010000180.1 GCA_022566235.1 Chloroflexota bacterium | reverse complement strand
GTACCATCGGACCAGTCCCTGATCACCTATTGCCCGGCTGGAAGTGGCAGTCACGCAACCCTGCACCATTCCCAGGAACAAGATGGCCGCTGCCTCCCGGTCTATGTCCTGCTTAATCTCCCCTGATTCAACCCCCTCACCTAGAATAACCTCAATTGTTTCAAGGTACCTGGTAACTATCCTGGATATGCGGTCCTGGATCTCAGGGTCTCCCAGGTATCCCGCCTGGGAGATGATGAAGGAGAGACCTTCTCTTCCCTCTAAAAACGAGAGATCTGCCTTCAATACTTCCTCCAGCCTCGTCAGGCTAGACCCTTGTTTATCCTTCGCTTTCTCCAGTGCCTCAAATAGCGTACGTTCAACGTCTTCGAGTAGGAAAAGTAGGACCTCTTGCTTGCTGGTGAAGTGCCGGTATATCGCTCCTTCGGTGAGGCCAACCTCTTGCGCTATGGCCTCTATCGTCAGGTGACCCATTCCTCTGGTGAGGATGATTTTTTGGGCCGCTTCGATAATTTCAAGTCGCCGGACTTCTGTTGGTTTATGCGCCACTCTCATTGTATGTAAACGTTCACATACATTAAAAGATACCTGCCTTTTTGTCAACACTGCTCATTCACTGAGGCCGTTTAAAAAGCCCCTCCAAATGGGAGTGGCCCGACTCGTCACGGTACTCGGCGTGGGGACCGGGGATTGGGGGAGTGTGGAGGCCATTCCATCCCCCTGCAGGGGGAAGGCAAGAACCTGTCCTAGCTGCCGCCAAAGGGATAGTCAAAATCATTGTTGAACACTCTCCGAGCTGGCTCTACGTTTCCGGTCGCCAGGGTATGCGAGCCAGCTTAACCGGCAATGCTCCAGGACATTCAGTGGACAAACCGAGGCCCCGTCCTTCCGGTATCGGAAGGACGGGGCCTCACTTCTACTCTTGCTTATCAAGGCCTCAGCTTGACCTGGGGGGTCAGCCGAGCCACGTCTTTACTGGCTCTGCATGTACTCCTGCCACAACTCGGTCCACTCGCCGTTCTTCTGTCCTGACCAGAACTCGTCCTCCATTATGGCGTACACCGAGTTGGCGGCCGAGGTCGGCAGGTGGGGGAGCACCGCTGCGAAGTCAGGTCCATCCAGTAAGGGAACGGCCAGGATGTTGGTGGGGCCGTAGGTGATGTACTTGGAAATTTCGGCGTTCCTCTCCGCAAAGCCGGTCCAGGCCATGAACAGGGCTCCCAGCTCATACGCCTCTGGGTCTGATTCCTTCAGGCCCTTGGTCATGGCGAATACGCCCGTTCCCACCAGGTGGCCGGCTTCCCAGGCGATGCCCAGGTTCGCACCCTGCTGAGTGGCGTCGAAGATTCTGCCGTTCCATGCGGTGCACATGTCAAGCTCCCCGCTTATGAGAAGCTGCGGGCAGTCGGAGCCCGTGTGCCAGAAGACCTCCGGGCTGAAGGTGTTCCACTTTTCCAGGGCTTCCTGGACGTCCGCGTCAGTCGGTGCGCCCAGCCGGAGCCTAAGCACCGGGTCGTCGTACCAGTCGGGGTGTAACGCCGACAATGCTACCAACCAGCTACCTCGGAAGTTGTCCCTGATGCCGCGCCGGCCTGGGAACTTGTCCCGGTCGAAGTAGTCGGCCCAGCTAGAGGGCTGGGGGCCGCCGTCGGGGTAGGTCTCGGTGCTGTAGGCCAGCACCGTGGACCAGGTGATGCCACCGCCGCCGAAAAATTCGCTGACGGCTACATCCAGGAAGTCTTCCCTGGCCTGGCTACCTGGGGGAAGTTTCTCCAGGGTATTATTATTTACCGCCGCCCATGCACCCCTTGTGCCGAAGTCCATGACGTGCCACGTGATGTTTCCGGTCTCCGCCATCACCGTGACCCTCGCGTACTCCATCGGGCTCTCTTCGATGATTTCGATGCCGAACTCGGCCTCGAAGGGTATCAGGTATGCCTGGCGTTGTGCCGCCTGATAGGCGCCGCCCCAGGACGTGAACACTAAGCTCTGACCCCTACGCTTCTCCAGCTCCGCATTGACCTCTGCGCTTGTGGCCGGGTTATCATCCGTCCACTCAGACATGGGCCTCAGGCCCGTGGAGGGCTCATCAGGCTCATCTGGCACCGCTGTGGGCGCAGGCGCTGAAGGCACCGCCGTGGGTGCAGGCGCTGAAGGCACCGCTGTGGGCGCAGGCGCATCGGGCATTGCCGTGGGCGCAGGCGCTGAAGGTACTGCCGTGGGCGCAGGCGCCGAAGGTACCGCCGTCGCTGGCAGCGGGGTCGGGGTGGCGTCCTCTCCACAGGCCGCCGCCACCAACACCACCACCAGGAGAAGGCTCAGGACGCCTATGATGGCCCGGCGCCTCGTCACCCTCTTTCTAACAGTTGTTAAATGACTCATTTATCCTCTCCATAGAAATGTATCTGATACGGTTGCTCGTCGCTTCGTTCGACCTAGACTCTAATCAAGGACTCATAGGCTTTCCTCCATTGCCTTCTAGCCTTTCGGGCATACAGAGCCGCCACTATGAATTAACCGGGCCTGTGGTTCGAATTAAGAGGGTTATTTGTATGGTAATAAAAAAGGCCGACTACTCATCCCGCTCCACTTTCGAGATGGTATTTGACCCGGCTGTTTTTTCGTTACGAAGGAATTGAGATCAGACGTTCACCAATCTTCTCCTTTAATCAATGGAGGTCTTCGAAGGAATTTTATGGCATAGCAACAAGATGTCCAGGCCCAGGTTAGCATCTGGATTATGAGTGATTTGAGGAGTCCTGAACGATTGTCGGGGATTATAACCTATGGAGCAACTTTGTCAAGGCCGCTTCCCAGGGCTTTATCCGGCTTTTATCAGTTGATCCTCTCCCCTTACGTAAGTAAACGTCCACACACCTTTAAAGATGCCTTTATCATCGTCAGCGCCGCTATTCCATCCCAGAATTCGGTCTACCCTGGAAGAAGCGCACTGGCGTTACCACCGTTTCATGCTGGTATCGGTGCTAACCCTTGGGTTACAGGCTGTCCTACTACTCCTGCATGATTTCCAGCCATCGCACCTGCCACTCGTCTATCTTGGAGCCTGTGAATTCCTCGTCTTCCAGGATAGCGAAGCGGATGTTGGCGGACGAGGAGGGAAGCTCATCCCGCACCTCGTCGAACTCCGGCGCCTCAAGGAGAGGCAGCGCCTTCAGATTGGTAGGCCCATAGCTGATGTACTTGCTGTGGTTCACCATCACCTCAGGGAAGGTGTTCCAGGCCAGAAAGAGCTGGGCCAGGTAGAATTTGTCGGGGTCCTGCTCTGCCAGGCCCTTGGGAATTACCCAGGACTCCGTTGATATCAGGTGGCCGCACTCCCAGCAGATGGCGATGGGCGCCCCGGCCTTCTGAGCATCCGAGATTCGCCCATTCAATGCGGTGCACATGTCAAGCTCCCCGCTTATGAGAAGCTGCGGACACTCGGAGCCCTCATGCCAGAAGACATCGATGTTCGGCTTGAACTCCTCCCAGAAAGCAAAGGACCTGTCCACCAGGTCCTCCGTAGGCGCAGCCAGTAGCAGCCTCTTATCTGGATCGTCTATCCAGTCCGGGTTCATTCCCAGTATGCCCATTCGTACGTTGAAGTGGGCGTTGTCCCTGACGCCCCGGCGCCCGGGGAACTTGTTCACATCGAAGAAGTCGAACCAGGATGTGGGCTGAGGGCCCCCGTCCGGGTAGGTGTCGAGGCTGTAGGCCAAGACGTTGGACGATGTGATCGCTCCACCGCCGCTCCAGGGGGCGTCCTTCACCGGAGCTATGATGTCCCGGTGATCGATGATGCTGAAGTCCAGCTCCTCTAGCAGGCCCGGGGCTCCTAGCTGGTACGCCGCCCTCTGACCCACGTCCACCACGTGCCAGGTGACGGTGCCCGTCTCGGCCATGGTGCGGATCTTGGAGTATTCAACAGGGTTAACCTCGATGATGTCGATGCCGAACCTCTCCTCGAATGGCATCAGTTGGGCCCGACTTTGAGCTGACTGGTAGGCTCCACCCCAGGAAACGAATACCAGCTGGTCTCCCCGGAACTTTTCCAGCTCGGCGGCTATCTCTTCCCTGGTGGCCGGGCTTTCCTCTGTCCAATCCTCCCTGGGCCTGAGGCCTGAAGCGGGCACAGACGGGGTAGGGCTCGGAGCAGTCGATCCTGGGGTTGCAGTAGGTTGGGGCGCCGAGGGCTCAGCGGTAGGTGTCGGCTCAGGTGCCCCCTGTGCCGGAGTCGCCGTGGGCTCAGAACCTGAAGCCGCCGTCGGCGTCACGTCGGGCGTCGCAGTGGGTTGGGCCAGATCGGGCGACGAATCCCCGCCACAGGCCGCCGCCACCAGCGATGCCATCAGTAGAAGCCCCAGCACGCCTACCAGGGCCCGGCGCCTCGTCACCCTTCCCTTAAATACCATCAGTTGATTCATCTATACACTCCATAGATAAAGATAAGCTCTGGGTCCGGTTGCCAGCCGATCTCTTCAACAGGGGCTTCAGTCAGGAGCCGTAGCTTGTTTCCCCCGTCTTATAGCCTTTAAGGCACATCGGGTCCCGGTATATCAGGGAGTACCGGCGCATAAAAAGGGTCAAAACTTCACCTATCATACATTGATACGGTATATGACCCGGATACCGCATTTTAGCCGTGAGTTTCTCCACCGTTTCTCCGATGTTCTCATCGGGGTCGCATAACCTGCCTACCATTACCCATCTACGCTATTCGGCTTATCTATCTGGTAAACGAGATTTACAGGATCAGGTTGGCATTCAGCCACCTAAGGTTTGAGGCGTCGTGCGAATTTGTTGGGGAATATACCGGGTGAAGCAGGTATGCCAGAGCGGAGACAAGCCAGGAGCCTGCTCCCGGCAGAAGGAAGCAGCAGACCCGGAATCAGGTTGGCCCTGCTGACATCATTAGGCAGAGGCTTCCAAAGCCATGTCGTGAGCCCGTCGAACGGAGAGTTAGCCGCTTTGGAGGCGCATTGGGATGTCCTTTGGGAGAGCCCCGAGTTCGTCGTTAACGGCTTTGGACCGATCCTCATCTCAGGGTGAAAAGGGGAGGCCCCAACCTTTCCTCATCTACGGTTACCCCCAGGCCCGGCCCCTGGGGCACTGAGACCCGGCCGCCCTCGATCCTCGGCACATCGGGACAGATCCCTTCGTCGTACCAGTCTGAGAATACCGTCGTAGTGAACACGAACTCGGGACGGGTGCTGGCCACCAGGTGGGCTATGGCCGCGGTGGTGATGTCTCCCCCACTGCTGTCCTCCAGGGTCATAGCGACACCCAGGACCTGGGCCAGGTCTCGTAGCTGGCGGGCCTTGGTCAGGCCGCCCACCCGGGCGATCTTGATGTTGATAACATCCATAGCCGATTGGCCGTAGGCCTCCAGA
>JADFJI010000179.1 GCA_022566235.1 Chloroflexota bacterium | reverse complement strand
GGCGCGGCGCAGGACCGCGCCGGTCTGTTCGAGCAGGCGGACACCGGGACGCTTTTCCTGGACGAGATCGGGCTGACGGACCTGAACTTCCAGGTGAAGCTTCTGCGGGTGCTCGAGGACGGGCAGGTCCGCCGGGTGGGCGATACCCGGACGCGAAGCCTGGACGTACGAATTATAGCGGCGACCAACCAGCAGTTGGAAGAGGCCGACCTCTTGAGAAAGGAGAGAGGAGCCGGGCTACTGGACACCCTCTTGTACCTGGGAGTCGTCTCAAGGGAGACCCTGGTTACTATACTGATCTCTGAGTTCAAGATGCCAAAGGTCGCCTTGAATAACGTCCCGGTAGACCCAAGAGCGGCAAAGCTGATGTCGGAAGAATCCGCTCGTCAGCACAAGGCCCTGCCTCTGGCCTTCGTGACCGAAGATACCTTGCTGGTGGCAACCGACATGCCCTCAGACCGGCTCCTCAGCTATCTCACCCAGATCACCGAGTACAAAATCAGGTTTGCCCTGACCTCGACAGAGGGCATGGAGGAGCTGATCGATCGCACATATCCGCCTGAATCCTGCTAGCTGGCCATCCCCACGAGGACAATCAAAAGCGCCCAAACGCTAAGATCACGACGTCCCGGACGAGATTAGCGTGGCTTGTCTAATTGACACCAGTTCATAGGCCACATATCATCTCTGCGGTATGAAGCCTTCCTCCCCTGTAACAGAGAGATGAAGAAGTACTCGCTGTACGGCCTGATCCGCAACTCCTTTAACCACCAAGAGAACTGGCCGCGGGTCTGGCGCAGTCTCCAGCCCAAGGTGGAATACGACGTGATCATCGTCGGGGCCGGGGGACACGGGCTGGCCACCGCCTATTATCTGGCCAAAGAGCACGGTGTTACCAACGTTGCCGTGCTGGAGAAGGGATACGTAGGCGGGGGAAGCGTTGGCCGGAACACCACAATCGTCCGCTCCAACTACCTCTGGGACGAGACCTCCTACCTGTATGAGATGTCCATGAAGCTGTGGGAAGGCTTGAGCCAGGAGCTGAACTTCAACCTGATGTTCAGCCAGCGAGGGGTCCTAAATCTCTTTCACAACGAGCAGGAGAAGCGAGACACTGCAAGACGTGTCAACTCCAACCGATTGAACGGCATAGACGCTGAACTCCTGAACACCGAGCAGGTGAAGAAGCTGGTCCCGATATTGAACACCTCGCCCGATGCCCGGTACCCGGTCCTGGGGGCCTCGCTACAGAGGCGCGGGGGCACGGCCCGCCACGATGCGGTAGCCTGGGGCTTTGCCCGGGCCGCCGATGCCCGGGGTGTCGACATCATCCAGAACTGCGAGGTAACGGGAATCCGAATCGAAGGAGGTCAGGTCACAGGGGTGGACACCACCAGGGGCATTATCAAGGCCAGAAAGGTGGCGGTGGCGGTGGCGGCGGATACCAGCACCCTGGCCAGTATGGCAGGGCTTCGCCTCCCCATCGATACACACCCTCTCCAGGCCCTGGTCTCGGAGCCCATCAAGCCCGTCATGCACACCGTGGTCATGTCCAACGCTGTCCATGCCTACGTGAGCCAGACGGACAAGGGAGAGCTGATTATAGGGGCCGGGATCGATCACTATAACGGATTCGGCATGCGGGGCAGCTACTCCATTATCGAGGGCACCATGGAGGCGGTGGTCGACGTCTTCCCCATCTTCAGCCGACTGCGCCTGCTGCGACACTGGGCCGGGTCCGTAGACATCTGCCCCGATGCCAGCCCCATTATAAGCAAGACCCATGTGAAAGGCCTCTATTTCAACTGTGGATGGGGGACCGGCGGCTTCAAGGCAACTCCGGGATCCGGCTGGGTGTACGCATATACCATCGCTCGGGACCAGCCTCACCCCCTCAACGAGCCATTTTCCATAGAGCGTTTTACCACCGGCTACCTGATCGACGAACACGGGGCCGCGGCCGTGGCCCACTGAGTGGTATTGCCTGATGATCTTAAGTAGAGACTCATTGAAATGCTGCTGATATCATGCCCCTGGTGCGGCCCCCGAGAAGAATCGGAGTTCTCCTACGGCGGCGAGGCCCACATAGTAAGACCAAAGGACCCCGACGCCTTATCCGATTTGGAGTGGGCCGATTACCTGTTTATGCGTAATAATCCCAGCGGCCGTTACCTGGAGCGCTGGCTACATGCGGCGGGCTGCCGGCGATGGTTCAACGCCGAACGGGACACCGTCAGCTACAAAATAAAATCGGTCTATAAGATCAGCGACCCTGCTCCCCGAGGTGATGAGTGAAGTCCCCACTGGACTCTTCCAGGTCGCAGCCTTATCGATTGGCCACAGGAGGCCGCATCGATAGGGCCAAGCCCCTGACCTTCACCTTCAACGGGAAGCGACTTCAGGGCTACCAGGGCGACACGGTAGCCTCGGCCCTACTGGCCAACGGAGTCAGGCTGGTGGGGCGAAGCTTCAAGTATCACCGGCCCCGGGGCATAGTCGGCAGCGGCCCCGAGGAGCCCAATGCGATCCTGCAAGTGGGGAGAGGCGCCCTCACCACCCCCAACCTCCAGGCCACGGAGGTGGAGCTTGCGGAAGGGCTTCAGGCCGGGAGCGTTAACTGCTGGCCCAGCGTCGAACATGACATCGGGGCGATCAACGGCCTTTTTTCTCGATTCCTCCCCCCCGGCTTCTACTACAAGACCTTCATGTGGCCCAGCAGGATGTGGAAAACCTACGAGAGATTCATCCGTAAGGCGGCAGGCCTGGGGGTCTCGCCCAAGGAGCCGGACCCCGACCGTTACGACCGGATGAACACCCACTGCGATGTGCTTGTGGTGGGAGGAGGGCCCGCGGGGCTGGCCGCAGCCCTGGAGGCGGGTCGCGCCGGGGCACGGGTCATCCTGGCAGACGAGCGAAGGGAGCTGGGAGGCAGTCTTCTGGACGGCCGCGATGAGATCGACGGCGCCCCTGCCCTGGAGTGGGTGAACGCTGCATCACGGGAGCTGGCCTCCATGAAGGAGGTGCGCCTGCTTCTTCGCAGCACCGTCTTCGGCTACTACGACCATAACTTCCTCACGGTCCTTCAACGCCTTTCCACGGATTCTACCTCGATCAGCAGACCCCTGATCAAGGAGCGTGTCTGGCGGGTGAGGGCCAAGCAGGTGGTGCTCGCTACGGGCGCCATAGAGCGGCCCCTGGTCTTTCCCAACAACGACAGGCCCGGGGTGATGCTGGCCTCGGCCGTCTCTGCTTATGTCAATCGGTATGCCGTGGCCCCGGGTTCCCGGCCATTGGTCTTCACCAACAACGACAGTGCGTATCGGACAGTCCTGGACCTGGCCGAGGCCGGAATACCGGTCCAGGCCGTGGTAGATGTGCGTCCCGAGCCAAACGGGCCCCTGCCCTCAAGGGTCAAGGACATGGGCATTCCGGTAATCGGCGGCCACGTCATAGTTGACGTCAAGGGCACGAAGCGGGTCAAGGGTGTCGAGATTATGAGCGTCGATGCCTCTGGGGAAAGGGTGGAGGGGCGGCGGCGCTCCATCCGCTGCGACCTGGTCGCCGTATCCGGCGGCTGGAACCCTACTGTGCACCTCCACTGCCAGTCAGGAGGAGGGACACGCTACGACGGGGAAAAGGGGTGTTTCGTGCCCGACGCCCCGGCTCAGGAGGAGCGTTCGGCAGGCTCAAGCAAGGGCAGCTTCGCCCTCGGTGACTGCCTGGGGGAGGGCCTGGAGGTGGGAGCAGAAGCGGCTCGGGCCGCGGGTTTCGGCGATGGACGGGTCTCGACGCCTGTGCCCACCGTCGAAGACCGGGCAGAAGAGCCCCTTAAAGCCATGTGGGTAGCGCCTTCGCGAAGGCCCCCGGTCAGAGAGCATAAGCAGTTCGTAGACATGCAGGAAGACGTCACCGCCGGGGACATAGTCCTGGCGGCCAGGGAGGGCTACGACTCCATGCAGCTGCTCAACCGGTACACGACCCTGGGGTTCGGGACAGACCAGGGCAAGCTGGGCAACGTCAATGGCATGGGCGTGCTGGCCAATCACCTGGGGGCAGACATCGAATCCGTCGGCACCATCACCTTCAGACCTCCTTACACCTCCGTCACCTTCGGGGCCATCGCCGGCAGAGAGATAGGAGGCCTGTTAGACCCGGTGCGCAAGACGGCCATACATCGATGGCACATCGAGCATAGAGCGGTGATGGAGGACGTGGGCCAGTGGAAACGGCCCTGGTACTATCCACAGCCGGGAGAGAGTATGGAGGACGCGGTCAATCGAGAGTGCATGGCCGCCCGTAACGCCGTGGCGCTGCTGGACCAGTCAACCCTCGGAAAGATCGATGTCCAGGGCCCCGACGCCGCAGAGTTCCTGAACCGGGTCTACACCAACAACTGGCTCAAGCTGGGCATCGGCCGCGCCCGGTACGGGTTGATGCTGAGCGAAGACGGCATGGTCATGGATGACGGTGTCGTGATACGTCACGGCGAACAACATTTTTACCTGACCACCACCACTGGCGGCGCGGCCAGTGTCTTTAGCTGGCTTGAGCGATGGTTGCAAACCGAGTGGCCCGAACTGGAAGTGTATCTGACCTCGGTAACGGAACGTTGGTCAACGATTGCCTTAGTTGGACCCCATAGCAGAAAGTTACTACAGGATCTCGACAGCGACATCAATTTTGAAAAATCGAGTTTCCCATTTATGTCGATTCACTCTGGTAGCTTGGCCGGTTTCCCGGTGCAAGTTATGCGGGTGAGCTTCAGTGGTGAGCTGGCTTTTGAGATCAATATTGAAAGCGATCTTGCCCTGGCCATGTGGCAAGCACTGATGAAGGCAGGGGAAGAATACGACATCACGCCCTACGGGACAGAAGCGATGCATGTGTTGCGCGCAGAAAAAGGCTTTATCATTGTCGGTCAGGATACGGACGGTTCGATGACACCAGTGGATATGGGAATGGGTTGGTTATTGTCAAAAGATAAAGACTATCTGGGCAAGCGATCACTAAGCCGCAGCGACTGTGTGCGCAAGGATCGGAAACAACTGGTTGGCTTACTCTCGACAGATGGCACTACCATATTGCCCGAAGGCACCCAGCTCGTCGATGATCCCAGTGCCGGTATACCGGTACCCATATCAGGTCATGTGACTTCCAGTTACGCCAGCGCTTGTCTCGGTCATCCCATCGCCCTGGCACTAGTCAAAGCAGGCCGTGCACGCAAAGGCAGTATCATCTATGCAGCGCTCCGCGATGGGCGTCACGTCAAGGCCGAGATTGTCTCGCCTGTATTTTATGATCCTCAAGGAGAACGACAACGTGTCTGAACCACTTACCAGGGAACACGTACTGCAAGCGTTTCTGAATCAGCACACTGATGAGGTTCAAGACAA
>JADFJI010000178.1 GCA_022566235.1 Chloroflexota bacterium | reverse complement strand
CCGGGGACAGGTACATAGTACGTCAGAAGGAGCGAAACCCACGCCTCTTCCCTCCCGATCATCGGTGGCCCGTGGAGATAGACGAGGCGTTCCTTCAGGGCTGGAGGGTATTACTAGAGATCATCAACCCCGACCTCACCATCGACATGACCTCGGCCCTCACGGCAGGTGACCCGTGCTACGAGTGGGTCATCAGGCCCCGCAGGCTATAAGATGCCTGGGGGATAAAAGCCGAGTTCGAACACAACCGACCTTGTGAAAAGGAGATGGACATGTACTGGAAAGAGAAGGACTCGGATGAGGTCAGGTCTCGCCCAATCCACGAGGGCGAGGGAAGCATAAAGACACGGGGGTTTTTCGATGAGGTAAGCCGGCTTCCCATTAAGTTCCAGCTGTGGGAGCTGGACCCGGGGGTCAGCGAGGGCAGCCATACCCACCAGGGCGATGACGCCCTGGAAGAGATCTACTACTTCCTGGAGGGACAGGGCGTTATGTGGATAGATGGTAAGGACGTACCCGTGGCCGCCGGAGACGCAGTCATGGTGCCGCCCGGAATCGACCACGGCTTTCGCAACGCCGGGGAAAAGCCGTTAAAGCTGGTGATCATCTGGGGTAAGCCGAAGGATTAACCCCCAGGACAAAGACTGAGAGGGGATGATATCGAAACATCACCTCTACCTGGGCCTCAGGCCACGATTGAAGGCGTCGGAGGCTGGTGCTGTGGTTCAGACCATCACCTTCACCCCCGTCAATCAGCGCGCCAGCAGTCTGAAATAGGAAATGTCGGTTGATGTGTTAGTACGTTCGCGGGGCCACATCAGACTCTGCGGTCGCTATGGCCTCAAAAGTACTATCAAGGGCGTCCAGGAACCCAACCCTCGCCCCTGCTATTCCGTTATATATCTGAAGAGCGTAATCGAGGGTTAGTGCGACATGAAAAAACGTAAGCATCTATTCCTATCGCTGATACTGGTCGGGGCCGTTCTGGCGCTGGCCGCCTGCGGCCAGACGGCCAGCACGGATGATGCGCCTGCATCCACGTCAACACCTGTGCCTGAACCCGCAGAAGACGTTGGGCAAGCGGTACCTACCCCTAGGTCGGAAGCTCCAACATCCACTCCTGCTCCGGTCCCATCCCCTACCCCAGAGCAAGAACCAGAAAATGCCCGTAGTCATTTTGATACGGCCAATGACCTTCTTAAAGCTGGGCAGGTCCTAGAAGCGATAGAAGAGTACGACACCGTTCTTTCACTGGAATCCGGGTTTGTTGACGGGTATTTCAATCGAGGTGTGGCATTCCTGGAGATAGAAGAATGGGAGCAGGCTGTAGCAGATTACACCAAAGTTATTGAACTCACCCCAGGGGATGCAGGCGCCTACTTCAATCGAGGGTTAGCTTTTCTGAAATCTAGGAAACGCCAGGAGGCTATAGCAGACTACTCCAAGGTCATAGAGCTTACTCCGAACGATGTGGATGCCTACTTCAATCGAGGGCTAGCTGCTCTGGAATCTGGGAAATCGGAACAGGCCGTGGCGGACTATACCAGGGTTGTGGAGTTCTCCCCAGACAACATCGACGCCCAGTTCAATCTGGCGGTTGCATACTACGGGTTAAGGGAGATAGACAAGTTTGACTTTACGGGGCACACTTTCGGCATCGAGGATGTGGACACGGCAAACCTCTGGAACATTTATCGAGGGGACCCCACACCCGTCAGTATTCGCGACGAACAATTCCCCCTGAGCATCGATGCTGAAATTCCGTCGGATATGACCCGGTCCGAGGTGGAGGCGGTCATGGAGGAAGCGGCCAAGATCAACGATGAGTTGACCGAGGCAATGCCCGATGATATGAGTTCGGAAGTAGTTAGCGAGGGCTCTTTCCGAGACCAGAACGCCGGCCACAGGGGCAGTGGACGGGCTATTATATATCTGTCGGCGGGGGGCAGCGCTATGCTGCGGCTGGAAGATTTTTCGGTCACCAACGGTCCCGGGCTGCACGTCTTTCTTAGTGCTCATCCGGACCCCAAGTCCCGAGACGACGTAAAAGATGAGGCTTTCATAGATTTGGGGGAATTAAAGGCTAACATGGGCAACCAGAACTATGGGATTCCGACGGGCGTAGATGTTGCTAAATATCATTCGGTGGTTATCTATTGCGTTCCGTTCAACGTTGTATTTAGCGTAGCCCCCCTCGATCCTGACGGCATATAACCCTCCGTTTTCCTGCCTGGAATGTGCTCAGGCCCCTGGTTTTTCAGAGGGAGTTCAGCCCCTACGATAAATTGTCCCTTTCGCTTCATGGTTTGTTAAGAACCGATTAAAGTTAAGTTAGTGGAGTAAAAGGCCGTCCCCACCCACACAGCTAATCAACAGTGCTTTGCAGTTCAGATGCTTTCAGATATTATGGGGCGGTGGAGCACGTCCCTCCCCTGTTTCCCCGTCTAATCTCGAACTTGCCAAACGGCCATAAACGGAAAGTCGCTTTACGCGGCACCTTGGCCAGGCTTTCAAGCCACCAAATTATCTATAGGAGAAAAACATGTCCACAGCCGACACGTCCACACGAGAACAGCGCATCAACTCGGCCAGGATCATTGATGAATACTACTGGATGCTGCTGAGGCACCTGCACAACGCAGTGTCGGAGAAGCTAGGCGAGCCGGGCATGAAGGCGCTGGCGGAGGGCTTTCGCCAGTACGGGCACTATCGAGGCGAAGGAATACGCCAGAACCCCCAGTCGCTAGCCGAAGGCCGGGATGCGCTTTCGCTGCTGCGGGCATGGGACATCGGCGACATTCTCCTCGTCCATCCGGATGTGCGCCTCGAAGTTGAAGGCGACCCCAGCCAGACAGCGGTTCGTTTGCCAGGGGTGCCGGGCAGCGATTACTTTGCCTCCCGAGAAGGCGGCGAGGTTCTTGCCACCTACTGGGGTGAGACGCTGGCGGGGCTTGCCGCCGGCTACGATGACCAGCTCTCAGTGTCCCACCCGGATATCGCTGCCGCTGGGAGCGGGCCGCTGGCCATCACCTGGAGCTACTCAGGGGACACTCTGAACTCGGCAACTGACGCGCCAGGGGACCCCTTCGACGATGCGGCGGCCTCCATTCGCCTCTCGAGGCGCACCTTCGGGGTCTTCGCAGCACTGGGCATGTACGTTTATCGGGCCCTAACCCATCGATTCGACGCTACCGGTGAGGAACTGGTCCGTAGAGCCCTCTATAACTTCGGACTCGAGCGTGCTCTGGGCATGCGCAAGCAGGCGATAGAGCAAGGGTTGCCAATTAACTTTCAGAACTGGTTCGATATTATTCAACAGCGAGACCCCAACTCCAACTCTTTTGTCTTCCGGGGAGACACCCGGGTTTCTCCAGGGGTTTTTCAGGTTACCTGCACCTACTGTCCGTGTGCCGAAGTCTGGGGCGAGGAAGGCCACGACGGCCTCGCATTTGGATATATTTATGACATGGAAGTTCATCGTGGCCTCGTCGAAGGTTTCCACCCAGGCGGTGTGGTGGCCTGGGACAAGGTCAAGACTCGAGGCGACAAGGTCTGCAACTTCCGTTTTTCGATACCGGAGCTGGTCACCAAAGACGACCCGGAGTGGGCCCAGCAGTCGATCTGAATGGCCGTCAGCCTGTGCTCCCAGGCCTCAACCAGTGCAGTTACACAGCCTCGATTATGCGGCCAATGCCATAGCCCAGCCCCGCCGAACAACGGGCAAAGGTCAACGGGCCCAGGCGGTGGCCCGGCCCACTATCACCAGCAGGCCGTGCTGGTTTGCGCAGGAGATGTCCATATCATAGCGTACAGCGTGCCCCACTTGTTTCCGCTCTGTGATAGTCAGCGTTATGTCAAGGGTGTAGTCTGGAAATACCGGCTTGATGAACTTGGTCACCAGCCTGCCGTCTCGCAGGAACCCCTCGCCGAAGAACCGGGTGAGCACCCGGGAGATCTCCGCCACGGTCTGGGACCCATCGGCCATAACGTCGGGCAGGCCTCGATCCCTGGCAAACTCATAATCGGTGTGGATGTTCTTCCCGGGCCTGTCCTCGCCCGTCTCCATGTGGTGCAGGACATAGTGAAACCGGGCGATGTTCTCCCGGTCCAGATGGAACCTGGGGATGGGGATCCTGTATCCGACGGGCAGGTCTACAGTGGCCCGGGTCATCGGTCCCCCACCTTCCGATAGGTTTCCAGGTCCGTGTGGTGATATCTGGCCACTTCCTCCCCCGATTCGTCGGTAAACCGGATGTCCCACTCGAAATACTCCCTCTCCCGTTTGACGTAGCTGTCCACCAGCCTGCCCGTCACCCGGAGCCTCTCGCCGACCAGGATTGGCCGGTAGGTCTCCATGTCGTACTGTATCTGGACCGCGTCGTCGCCCTCGGGCCAGGATAGGATACCTGCATCGTACCGCAGCTTTATGGCGAGGCCGAAGAGCAGGGCCGGGGGGATGACGGGGCCGCCGAAGGGGGAGTCCTGGGCGTGCCAGGGGTTATCATCGCCCATGCTCTCGACCCATTTGCGGGCCATTGCGGGGGTCAGCTCCACCTCGATGGAGCCCAGGTCTGCTTCTTTAGGCCTCTCTCCTCTGATCTTATCGTTCACAGCTGCCTTCGATAGCTACATAGATGCAAATTCTTACGCCTGCATGCCCCCATTCCCTCCAGGTTACCTACCTTCAGAAGCTTGGGGGCTATTCGGTCTTTAAAACCGGTGCTAGAATAAGATTATGGCGGAAGTTGCTCCCCCTACCGAAAACAGTCCTCGGGCCCTGCAAGCCGTCCGGGGCCTGTGTGACGTGTGCAGCACCCCGACTGCTGAGGTCCATTGTAAGGTGGTCTGCCCCAACTGCGGTTTCACCCGGGACTGCTCCGACCCGTGACCCGCATCACGGGTGTCTACAGAGTAAAGGCCCGGCTCAAGCCGGGCCTTATACTTTTACTATTCCCGATGTGATCGCTACTTGTCTTTGAAGTAGTTTATGTTGATGTCGTAGTACTTGGCCCAGTACCCTGGCACCTCGGACTCCTCGAATATCGCGGTCACAGGGCAGACGGGCTCGCAGGCGGCGCAATCGATACATTCGTCGGGGTCTATATACAGCATAGTGTCGCCCTCCCCGTCGGCAGGGTAGATGCAATCGACGGGACACACCTCAACACACGAAAGGTCTTTCACACCGATGCAGGGCTCTGCGATTATGTAGGTCATTTGGGCCAGGCCTCCCGGATTGACCGGTTGGAGGTGCGCTGGCCCAGTGGAACAGTGGATGTATTTGAAAATTTAGAGGTGAATCAGATACTGACACTCCTTGAAGGGAAAGGAATCGCCTCCCGAGAACCCTTTCGGACTCCTACGCTGGTATCAAAGGGAGAGCCTGGGGAGTCGGATTCCACGCCTCAAAGCAGCCAAG
>JADFJI010000177.1 GCA_022566235.1 Chloroflexota bacterium | reverse complement strand
CGGTGTACCTTGCGGAAAACTAGGCGGCGGGCCTTAGTTGGCAAAACCGAAGCAACACGTAGAAGAAATCGCCACTGTCCCTCTTTCCCCTGGGCCCTCACCTCCCGCTCAATAGCGTTCATGAACAGCTGGAGCGCCTGGGGCACCAAAGCAATGTTGGTAACTCGATTCACTCTCATGGTCTTGAAGATAACGCCTGGCTGGCGGCTGACCGCATAGACAACACTGGCGCCGTGGTAGAGGGGAATCAGCAAGCCAGTCGTTTGCTCCAGCACGTGACTGAGGGGCAGAAGGGAGAGTAGTCGATACGACGGCCTAGCGCGCACCATGGCGCTCGTGGCGATTACATTTGAGACCAGGTTTCGGTGGGTCAGGATCACTCCCTTCGGCTCACCAGTGGTACCCGAGGTGTACATCAATTCGGCGATGTCGTCGGCTTCAATAGAAGGTTCTGTCTCTGGGGATGCCATCTCCTCCAGAATCTCCTCCAGGTCCTCTATGAGAAGTGTTGGCATGCCCGAACTGGCCAGGACTTGGGATGTTTGGCGAGATAGAAAAGCCATTTTGGGCTCCGTTCTCGCCACGACTCGGTCTACGAAGTCAGGAGCGCTGCGCACGTCCAGAGGGACTAACACCACCCCGGCTCGAAGGCATCCGAAGAAAACCGTAACCCACTCCGGGCAATTGTGAGCCCAGATTATCGCTCGGTCCCCTTTTCTCAGGCCGTGCTGTACCAGTAACGCGCTTACTCTACCGGAGGATTCCCAAAGCTGCTTGTAGGTCCAGCGCCGCTGGCGGACACCTTGGGCGATGGACAGGGCAGTGGAAGGGCCAAATCGGGCGGAAGCATCCCTTAGCAGGTCCACCAGTGTGTCCAACTGCAACACCTCCGTTCCTCGTGCGCCGATGTGCCCCGATATCCGACGGACCTCGGCGGTCACGCGCTCTTGTGCGTTAACGATCCAAAACCAACGGCGCGCAGGTCTATTTCAGTGCAGGTTCTCTGCGAAGCAACGCAAATCTTTCGAAGCGTTTTTCAGGAGGGGCGGAAAATGACTTAGACACAGGACCTCGAAGTCCAGTCCAGCAAGTCGCCGAACCGACTCCTTGGCCTGGGCCATGTCGCTTGTAAACCATCGCGAAGGAAGTTGAAGACTTCCACGACGAACTGCTAAAGCATCTCCGGCAATGAGCAACCCCTCGCGGCTAAAGTAGAGGCTGATACTGCCTGGAGTGTGTCCCGGGGTATGCACGACCTCCATCCCGCCCAAAGGTTCGAACATATCCCCATCCTGCAGACAGAGGTCCACCGAAAAGCGAGGTGGACGGGCAAGCCGAACCAATGGGGACATAAGGAAGGCCAGCAGTGGGTTTCGGAACGGACTGGGAAGAGGCTTTCCACCTTGCACGAACGGCACCTCACTGCGGTGAACGGCTACCCTGCCCGCTGAAGCCGCCTGAAGATGGGCGATGCCTCCGATGTGGTCCAAATGGTAATGAGTGGAGACGATATGGGAGATCTCTTCGGGCGAGCGGCCTAGATCCCTTATGCATTCCAGGATCCGAGGCCCACTTCTCCGGCGACCGGCGTCGATGACGGTAATCATATCTTCCACCACCAAGAACGCACTGGCCCCACCGACCGAGATTTGATACAGGTTAGCCGTGATCTGCCTTACGCCGCGCATTTATAGCCTTAAATTGGCTGGTCTCGTGCAGTCTGTGTAGCGAATATTCAGAATAACGGCTACGGCCTTATACGGTCAAACAATCAAATCGTGGAGGTCGTTAATGGAGGGACAGAGCGGAGTGTGCGCCCATTTACACTAGACGCAGACGGTGGCTCCCCGAGCAGGGCTCGAACCTGCAACCTAGCGGTTAACAGCCGCTCGCTCTACCATTGAGCTATCGGGGATTGTGGAAAGTATATCACTGGCTTCGAAAAGCTGTCCTAGTGGCTGCCGAGCCAGGATTCGAACCTGGGCTATGGGATTCAAAGTCCCGTGTGCTACCGTTACACCACTCGGCACTGGGCGGATGGTCTAATTCCTGCTAACTCGGCTGCAGATGTCGTTGAATGTCTCGCCTATGAGTTCGAATTAGATTATACCTGATAAGTATGCTGGCGATGCCTACCACTGTGATTGACACCCTCGTCCGCCGTCTATAGGATACCGACAAAGGAGGTTGCTATGGAGCTATCGGGCAAGAGGATAGCCATCCTGGCAGAAAACCTATACCAGGAGATGGAGCTCTGGTACCCCTACTACCGGTTTATCGAGGCCGGGGCCCGGGTCGATGTGGTGGCGCCAGAGGCTGGAAAGTCCTATTCCAGTAAGCTGGGCTACCCTGTAAAAGCGACGGTGGCCGTGTCTGAGGCTGACGCATCTCAGTACGACGCGGTTGTAGTCCCCGGAGGGTTCGCGCCCGACTACATGCGAAGGACCCCTGCCATGGTAGATTTCGTGCGCAGGGCCAACGAACTGGGCAAGGTGGTCGCCGCCATCTGCCACGCCGGCTGGATCCTGGCCTCGGCCGATGTGGTGAGGGGCAGACAGGCCACCTGTTTCTTCGGCATCAAAGACGACCTGGTAAACGCCGGGGCCCTGTACCTCGACCAGGAGGTGGTGCGAGACGGGAACCTAATCACCTCTCGCACCCCCGACGACCTGCCTGCCTTCTGCCGGGAGATCATAAAAGCCCTGGTAGAGGCTCACGTTCCCAAGGAAGCGGCGCGGGCCTAGGTATCGACCCCTCCATGTCACCGGCGAGCGGCACTAATCTCGCCAGCAACAAGAACCTTCACGCGCGCCGTCTCTTCGATCCCATCGCCTCCCGGTACGATCTCTTGCTGGAGGCCCTCACTTTTTTTCAGAACAGCCACTGGAGGCGCTTCCTCATCTCCCGGCTCCACTTGGAGCCCCACCATCGCGTCCTGGACCTTTGCACAGGCACAGCGGGAGTGGCTATGGCAATGGCGCGGATGCATCGCTGCTCGGTGGTGGGTGTAGACCTTAGCGAAGGGATGCTCTCGAGGGGCCTGCAAAGGGTACGTGCCAAGGGGCTGGAACACCGGATAAGCCTGGTGCTGGGAAATGCGGAGACCCTCAGTTTCTCCGACGGCCAGTTCGATGCGGCGGCCTTCACCTATCTGCTGCGCTATGTCGATGACCCACAGGCCACCATATCAGAGATAGCCCGGGTGGTGAAACCTGGGGGCAGAGTAAGCTCCCTGGACTTCTTCGTGCCGCCCAACCCGGCCATCAGGTCCCTGTGGAACTTCTACACCCGGTGGGCGCTTCCCCTGGCTACCAGGCCTGTCTCACCGGGCTGGCGCTACGTGGGACGGTTCCTTGGTCCAAACATCTCCTCTTTCTACCACCGTTGTACACTAGAAGACCTGCTGGCCGCATGGAGAGGGGCCGGCATGGTGGATGTACAGGCTAGAACATTGACCTTTGGTGGCGCAGTGGTGATATGGGGCACCAAAGCCCCGTAGATAATTATCGAGTGGCCCGTTCTCTTTTCACTGGACAGGTTTTCAGGGGCCGGGTCTTCAGGATCATCAGGCACGGGGAGGGTTGAGCGATGGAAACGACCACTAAACCGGCCTTCTATACCATAACGTGGGGTCGCTGGGGAGATTACCTTTCCCTGCTGCATCTGCCCTACACCGTCTGGCACCTCAGCTACGTTGTACTGGGCGCCGCCGTGGCCCCGACGGTGCACCTGGACCGGTTGGGATGGTCCGTGCTTGCCTTCTTCCTGGCCACGGGCATCGGGGCTCACGCCCTGGACGAGCTGCGTGGACGCCCGCTGAGGACCCGGGTCCCCGGATGGTTCCTCGGAGTGTCTGCAGCAGCTGCCATAGGCGCTGCAATGGGCCTGGGGGCGGTGTTCAGTATCAGGGAATCTTCGTGGTTCTTCCTGTTCATTGGAGCCGGGGCCTTCATGGTCGTGGCCTACAACCTGGAGCTTTTCGGGGGGCTTTTCCACAACAGATACTGGTTCGCACTGGGCTGGGGTGTCTTCCCCATGGCCACAGGTTACTGGGTGAACGCCCAGGAGATCTCCTTTGCCGCTGTCCTGGTGGGGATGGCCTGCTTTCTCCTCAGCCTGGCCCAGCGGTCCCTGAGCAGGAACGTTCGATTGCTAAGACGCTCCGCCAGGAATGTGGAGGGCATCATCGTCTTGAACCACGGGGAGGTGGTGAAGCTGGATCGAGAGTGGATGGTTGCGGCCCCGGAGGTAGCCCTCCAGCTAATGAGCATGACTATGGCGGCGCTCTCCGTAGGCCTGCTTCTGAGCAGGGTCTAACGAAGGGCGCTAGGCCTTATTGACGGAGCTTACTACCGATGCTAGGATTTAGCCCGATTCTCAGGCGTCGGTAACCAGGAGTGCCCTTGTCCCCCAAGAAAGCCCTAGAGGATGCCCAGGTGGGTGACAGCATCGGGCCCCACCGATACAGGTTGACCGAAGAGCTGGCACGGTTTGCGGCATCTAATGTGGGGCTGGATGAGTTCGAAGTCGACGCCTCGGGCAGCCCGATCGCTCCAAGCTGTGTAACCGATAACGATTATGCTCTGGCGTGGATGAAACAGTACACCGCCAGAGAAGCGGTTCACACCAAGGCGGAGCACCATTATCTGAACCCTCCCATCATCGGCAAAGACCTGGTGGTCACGGGGAGTGTGGCCGATAGATACAACAAGAGGGGAAAGGATTTTCTGGTGTTCGAGACGGTTACCCATGACGTGGATGGGCGAGAGATAGTGAGGAGCAGGAACACCCTGCTTATCGATCTATGATAGGCATAAGTGTACGGGAAGGTAGAGATGTCCATATCAGCCAGTGACCTGAAACCGGGGTTCAGCCTAGTGGATACCAAGACCATCTCCACTGAGGAGGTCCTCTCTTTCTGCAGACGGGAGAGGGAGTTGGAAGGCCGTCCCATCGACCTGAAAAACATCCACACCGACGAGGAGGTGGCCCGCTCCTACGGGTTGCGGGGTGTGGTCGCCCCCGGCGTCCAGACCATGCCTTACATCTGGGACCTGCTTAGAGAGGCGTTCGGGGAGCGCTGGACCCGGGGCGGCAAACTGGCTGTAACCTTCACCAACATGGTCTGCGGCGGCGACACTCTTACCACTCAAGCCGTGGTCAGGGAGCCAGCCGAGAACGAACCCACCAACAGACTGTATCTGGACACCTGGATGGAGAACCAGCGAGGGGAAAAGGTAATAGTGGGGAAGGCCAGCGTACCCATCGACTAAGGAGTCCCGATGTTCCCTAAAGCCTTGGACGGGATCAGAGTTCTGGACCTGAGCCAGGGCGTATCAGGTGGCTATTGCACCAAGCTTTTCGGCAGTCTGGGCGCCGAGGTGATAAAGGTCGAGGACCCGTCCCAGGGAGACCTCTCCCGGCGG
>JADFJI010000176.1 GCA_022566235.1 Chloroflexota bacterium | reverse complement strand
ACCCATGTGGTGCGGGGGGGAGAGTACTCCGTCGGAGACCCTCTATTGGTCATGGAGCCGCAGGCCTAGAGCTGGGTTCAAAAACCCTCACCCTCCTTCGGCGTGCTCAGGACAGGCCTAGCCAGGAAGGGGGGATAAATAAGGTTTGTCCCGAACTCGGGACAAACCCCCGGCAATCCCGACTGGCCCCGAGTATCGGGACAGTACCCCCGCCATGGTTCGACAAGTCCCGAGTGTCGGGACAAGCTCACCACGAGCGGGGGCTGTCACCCTGAAGCGAAGCGAAGGGTTTAGGGTGGGGCAAAGACCCTTCCTCCCCAGATTCCTCCCCGACTCCGTCGGGGTCGGAATGACATAGGGAGATTCGCACATTGAGTTAGCTTATCTTTTCCAGGGGGGCGAAGCTTAGAAGGAGCTTCTTCACGCCCACGCTCCCTTTGAAGGCCACCGTCACCAACTGGTCGGTGTCGGAGGGCTTGCAGGAGACCACGATCCCCTCGCCGAAGGAGGCGTGTCGCACCTGGTCTCCGGCCTCCAGGGCCGCCGCCTCGCCGGGCTCCTTCTTTTGGGGCGGAGACCACCACTGGTCGTCGGGCCTGGGCTCGATTCCCCGAGAGGATCGGGAGTAGCTGCTGATGAGGCTCGAGGGGATGGCATCGAGGAATCGGGACGGACGGTTGACGGTGCTGGCCCCCATCAAGGTCCGCCGGAAGGCCCTCAGCAGGTTTAGCCGTTCCCTGGCCCTGGTCATTCCCACATAGCAGAGCCGGCGCTCCTCCTCCATCTGCTCCGGGTCGTCCAGGGAACGCCTGTGGGGCAGGAGCCCCTCCTCCATACCGACGATGAACACCACCGGAAACTCCAGCCCCTTGGCCTGATGGAGTGTGATGAGGGTCACGGCGTGGGCCTTCTGGTCCAGGTCGTCGGTATCGGATACCAGGGCGATCCCCTCCAGCAAGGTCGACAGCCCTTCCTCGGGGGGCAGGCCCCGGTACTCCGCGGCCACGCTTCGCAGCTCCAGGATGTTCTCCCAGCGCTCCTGGCCCCTGTCATCGCTGTTCAGGATAAAGTCCTTGTAGCCGGTCTTTTCGGCCACTGCGTTAATGATCTGGACGACGTCCAACTCATGGACCCTGTCCACCAGATCGTTGAGGAGAAGGAGAAAGCTGGTTAAGGCATGGACCACCCGGGGACTGAAGTCGTGCTTGGGAGTCTCGGGGCCCGGCTCATCTCCCCCTGCCACCATCTGGAGGGCTGTGTAAGGGGGCACCCCCAGCTCCCGGGCCCACCGGACCAGCCCGTCCGAGGTCCTCTGCCCAATACCCCGGTTGGGCACGTTTATCACCCTCATCAGGCTGATGCTATCGTGGGGGTTGTGTACAAGCCGCAGGTAGGCGATGATGTCCTTCACCTCCCGCCGCTCGTAGAAGCGGGTGCCGCCCACCAGCCTGTAGGGGATTCCATATCTGAGGAACGCCTCCTCGACGACCCGGGACTGGGCGTTGGTGCGGTACATCACGGCTATGTCACCCATCTGATACCCTTCGTGCCCCGTCAGCCGCTCCACCTCGCGGACCACCAGCTGGGCCTCCTCCTGCTCGGTGTATGCCTCGGCCATGGTTATCGGGACGCCCAGCTCATTCTCGGTCCACAGGGTCTTCTCTTTCCGCTTCTGATTGGCGGAGATCACGTACTGGGCCCCCTCCAGGATGGTCTGGGTGGAGCGGTAGTTCTGCTCCAGGACGACCACCTTGGCGTCGGGGTAGTCCTTCTCGAAGCTGAGGATGTTGCGGATGTCGGCGAACCGCCAGGAGTAGATGGACTGGTCCGGGTCCCCCACCACGCAGATGTTATGGTTGAGGCTGGCCAGCTGTTTGGCCAGGGTGTACTGGGCTATGTTGGTATCCTGGAACTCGTCGATGAGCAGGTGGACGTAGCGGGAGGCGTATTTCTCTAACACCTCTGAATGGTCCTGGAAGAGCTTAACGGTCCTGAGGAGAAGGTCGTCGAAGTCCACCCCGTTGTTTTCGTAGAGCGTGGCCTGGTAGCGCTGATACACCCTGTCCACCACCTCGTCGAAGTAGCTGTGGATGTGGTGATGGTGTTCCTCGACCCCGATGAGCTGGCTCTTGGCTGCGGAGATGGCCGAAAGTATGTTCCGGGGTGAGAAGTTCTTGGGATCGATTCCCAGCTCCAGCATCACCCTCTTGGCTATGGAGAGCTGGTCGTCGCTATCGTAGATGACCAGGTTCTTGTCCAGGCCGATGGGCTCGCCGTCGATTCTCAGGATTCGGACGCATATGGAGTGAAAGGTGCCCAGGGTGATGCTATCGACCGTTTTGCCTAACAGATCGTAGAGCCGGTCCTTCATCTCCCGGGCCGCTTTGTTGGTGAAGGTGACGGCCATGACCCTTCGGGGGGAGACGCCACATACCTGGATTAGATAGGCGATACGGTGGGTGATGACCCGGGTCTTTCCGCTGCCCGGGCCGGCGAGGATCAGCAGAGGCCCCTGGATGGCCTCCACCGCCTCTCTCTGAGCGGGGTTTAGCCCCGTGAGGATATCTGTGTCAGTCATGTCAAACCGATTATATCAATGCCCGAGGTCAGAGTGAAACTTTCATTCGTCAGACATATGATAAGGCTCTGTGGGCCAAAGGCCCCTACCTTTTCAGGCCGATTATACCTTTCTCGACGCCCCTTCAATACTTGGCGGCCGAGCTGGATTTCTTGACAAAGGATAGGGCCTGTGCCACAATCCTCGCCATCCCGCTGGGCATCAGCCTAAGGTCACGGGACACCTCCTCCATTACCTTCCCGCTTGCTCCCTTTACAAGTGTCGAGAAAGGCGCCGCAAATATGAGGGCTGGATCTGTAGCTATCCTGGGTCTCCTGGCCTTGTTGATAGCCGTGGCGTGCGGAGGAGCCGGGACTCCCACCTCCTCGACACCCGACCCTGTGGAGCTGTTCCTGAGCGTGGGGGAGAACATAGCCAGGGCCACCTCTTTCCATGCCTCTTTTACAGTTGAATCCGCTGAGGAATCCGGCACGATAGAAGCCGACATTATTCCACCTGACAAGGCCCATTTCACGCTGCGGTTCCAATCCGAAGATGAGAACACGGAATTCGAGATGATCAGCGTGGATGGTCAAATATACGTCCTGTTTCCCGGCTTCCAGGGCTGGTTTCAGGTACCTCCCGACGGCGAGGAGTTCGGAGACTTTGGGGAGATAGCAGAGCTTACCGGTTTCTTCACCGAGGCGTTCACGGTAGCCTCGGGTCTCAGCTTCATTGCCCAGGAGGCAGCAGGTGATCTGCCTGTATACCACCTGAGAGGCACTCTGGACCGGGAGGCACTGGTCCTGCTGGACCCAGATAACATAGATGAGTCCGTCATGATGGATGCCTGGATTGGGGTGTCCGACTCTCTGCCCCTGCGGGTTAGGCTCGAGTCTCAGCCCAGCGGCGATATTGTGGATATCACTTTCTCCGCCTTCAATGCGTCTATGACTATCGTGGCCCCGGCCGGTTCAGTAAGTTTCAGTGTGGTGGATGACCTCTTTGGGGGCTCGCTGTCCCCCGAAACAGTAGGGTCCTTCCTTTCGATTATTCCTCTGGGGGGCCAGGAGTGTCTCCAGGGTCAACTGGGCCAGGAAGGCTACGCGGGTCTAATTTCGGGGAGCAGGCCCATGGGACTGGAAGATATCCTGGCCTTCGAGAGCTGCTTAGGAGAGATATTCGGGGATTTTCCTGACGATATGGATGGCGATGGGGACCTGGTCGGTGATCTCCTTCCTGATCTACGGGACCTCGTAGCTATCCTTCAGCAGTTGCCGCCCGAGGTGGAGGGTTGCCTCAGGTCCGCCTGGGGCGATACCGCCTTCGAGGAGATAAGGTCTGGGTCCAGGATTCCTGGCTTCTCTGAGCTGACTGCCATTACATCCTGCCTGGATGTTCTGGGCACAGGGGGTGAAGAGGACCTGGGCGGCGTATCCCCCGGGCCGGAGGACCTGGGCCTACTGTTCGAGGCGTTGCCTCCTCATGCCGAGGACTGTCTCAGGTCCGTCTGGGGAGATGCCGTATTCGAGGAGATAAGGTCAGGGGTCCGGGCGCCCGGCATCTCGGAGCTGATCGCCTTGCCATCGTGCCTGGAAGCTATCGACCTTGGCGGTGATGGCTCCGGCGAGGGCCTTGACCTGCCGGGTGATGAGTCCCTGGACATTCCAGGGGACTTCGGCATTACATTCGGCCAGTTGCCGCAGGAGGTGCTGGACTGCCTCATTGGTAAACTGGGTCTGGATGTAGTCCAGGAGTTTAGTGAGGGAGTTAGCCAGGCCGGTATAATAGAGTTGGCTGCGCTGGAGAGCTGTTTAGCGGCCTCAGATGGCGGTGAATAGAGGAGACTACAGGCCCGGCTACTCATCAGGAGGTGAACTATGGCTAAGAGGAAGAGCATCGGCTCCGGCAGGCCATCCGAGGCTATGATCGGTTACTGTCGCGCTCTCCGGTTCGATAACCCCTCCAGCCTGATCTGCTTCTCCGGCACGGCCCCCACCAACCCCGATGGCTCGGTCTACGCTGTCGGGGACCCGGCGGCCCAAACCACCCATATCCTGGAGATGATGAAGGAGACCCTTCAGAAGCTGGGGGCCTCTATGGAAGATGTGGTGCGTACCCGCATCTTCGTGGTCGATATTCTGGATAACTGGGAGGCGGTGGGGAAGGCCCACGGGGAGTTCTTCGGCGAAATCCGGCCCGCTACCACCATGGTAGGCACCAGCGGCCTGGTCCACCCGGACATGCTGGTGGAGATAGACGCCGACGCCGTTATCTAAGGGTGTAGGTCTGGCCCTGACCCCGGGACTCGACTCGGCCCTCCCGCTCCAGCTTGATCAGGTGGACCTTAACCTGGCCCCGGGCGTCGTTCATCAGGTAATCGTCCAGCTCCGGATAGATGGCCTTCACCAGGCCGTCGATGGTGTCGATCCCCTTGCCCAGGTACATGAGGACCTGCCGGTCCCTCTCCAAACGGTGGTCTATCAGCTCTTTGATCTTGCGCTGGGGTTCCAGGACGGGCTCCCCGTGGCCGGGATAAAGGACGCTGAGGTCCATGCTCTGGAGGCGGCGGAGGGACTCGATGTACTTGGCCATGTCGCCTCGCTCGGGCCCGACGGCGGTGGTCCCGGTGCCCAGGATGTGGTCGCCGGTAAAGATGGCCCGGTCGTCCCGCTTGAGGACACAGGTGTGGCCGTGGGTATGGCCTGGGGTGTGGACCATCTCCAGCTCGATGCGCCCTATTCTTATCACCTCACCGTCGCCGAAGGCATCGTCCACCCTGGCGTTCTGGAACGCCTCGTTGGCCACGTCGGCATCCAGCTCGTGAATCAGTATCTTGGCCCCCGTCACCTCTTTGAACCGCTCGGCGCCCC
>JADFJI010000175.1 GCA_022566235.1 Chloroflexota bacterium | reverse complement strand
TGGACCACCTCCAGGCCCTGCACACTTTGTGAATATTGCCCCACAACGTAGCTGCCTGACATGTTGCGGGGTACGGCGGGCCTGCATTGACCCGCATCGAACCCCCGGCTACACTCCCTATAGCCTAAGGGGTCCTGAGCATGCCAGGCAAAAACCAGATCAAGGATCGATACGGCCTTCCCATGAGCACCGGCTCCGTCCTCGCGGCCGAGTGCTACGTGGACGGCACCGACCTGCTGCTATCGATGGTTTTCGGATCCGAGGAGAGATACCGAAAGGCCATCGAGGCCGACGAAGGTTTCGCCCTGGCCCACGGGGCATTGGCCTACCGGCTGATGTACGAGGGCAAAATGAAGGAGGCGAAGGCCAGCGCCATTCGGGCCCGATCCCTGGCCTCAGGGACTTCCCGCCGGGAACGCCGGCACGTCGAGGCCATCGCCCTCATGATCGAGGGCCCGGGGCCCCGGGCCCTGACATACATCCGTGAGCATCTGGCGGAGTATCCCAGAGACGTCCTCCTGCTTACCGCAGCCCAGGACCTCCTCTTCTACGGGTGCAGCGGCGGTGGCTCGGCCAGCTTTCCCCAGGATATGATGGCCCTGCTCAAGGGTGTCGAGTCCAGCTACGGCGAGGACTGGGCCTTCCTCGGCCTCTATGCCTTCGCCCACCACGAGTCGGGCCTCTTAGATGATGCCCTGCGCCTGGCCCAGCGCTCCCTGGACCTACGCCCCGACAACGCCCACGGGTCCCACTCCGTAGCCCATGTTTTCTTCGAGAGGAGCCAGAACGACGAGGGGAACGATTTCCTGGACAACTGGATCCAGGGCTACGACAGACGGTCCCCCTACTACGGGCACCTGATCTGGCATTTAGCGCTGTTCCAGCTGGCCCAGGGCCACTACCGGCAGGTGCTCCACCTCTACGAGGAGGGCATCCGTCCCTTTGTTGCTGTAAAGGACCCTTCCTCCCTGGCCGATGGCGCTTCCCTGATGTGGCGATGGCAGTTGTACTCCGGTGCGGCACCACCCACCGCGCTCCAGGAGTTAGGCGACCTCGCCTCCTCGGTCTCCCACGGGCCCGGGTCCGCTTATCGAGACGTTCACGCAGCCCTGGCCTTCTGCTGCACAGGAGACGGCGATGGCCTGGACCGGATGATTCAGCGCCTCAGGAATCAGGGAAGCACCGGAGACGCCCTGGCGGCCGAGGTGATGGTGCCGCTGCTGCAGGGCCTGGACGCCTTTGTCCGGGGCGCATACGAACAGGCCCTGGAATTCATGGAGCCGCTCTTCGGAGCCGCCCACCTTGGACAGCTCGTACGCATAGGCGGAAGCCACGCCCAGCGGGAGGTGCTGGAGGACACCCTCATCGTTGCCTACCTCCGGACGCAGCGATTCGACAAGGCAGAGCGCCTCCTCCGCACCCGTTTGAAACGACGCTCCTCCCCCCGGGACCTGTTCTGGCTGGCCCAGGCCCATGAGGGCAGCGACCGTACAGAGGAGGCCCGCCGAAGCCTGGCCGGCGTCAACCTCGCCTGGCGTGACGCCGACCCCGAATCGCCGGAGATGGCCGCCCTGGCAGGGCTGGGCCAGAAGCTGAGATGAGGTGAACCGGGCCGTATCTGCCTGGTTGCCGCTTCCAGAACTCTCTGGTCTTACTTCACCCGTATACCTTCTCGGAAGACCGCTACTACACGACTCAGATCGTCGATGTCCCGGCTCGGGTCGCCGTTAACCACCAGCAGGTCCGCTTCTTTACCCGCCTCGATGGTGCCCACCCGGTCGAGGAGGCCCAGGGCCTCGGCGGCATCCCTGGTACCCGAGGTCAGGGCCTGGGCCGTCGACATGCCGGCTTCCATCATGGCTCTCAGCTCCTGGTGGAACTGGCCGAAGGGGTAGGCCCCCCACCCGCAATCTGACCCGCCAATCACGCGGACCCCGCAGGAGATCAACTGGCTGCATACCTCTTTCCTCCGGTCGACCCGTTCCAGATTTGCACTAAGGGCCTTCTCCTCTTCAACGGCCAGCTCTCCCCTCTCCCGCTTCTCCTCCAGTTTAAGCGTCGCCGCCTTTCGGACGTGTAGGGTAGGGTTCACCCAGGACCCCAAGTCCGCTATCCGCTCCGCGATTTTAGGGTCGAACCGCTCGGCCCCATCGGGCTCCATGAAGTTACAATGGATTATCATATCGACCCCCGCATCCAGGCAGTTGGCGATGGACTGGGTGGCGATGGCATGCCCCGCGACCAGCCGGCCCCGAAGGTGGGCCTCCTCCACGATGGCCTTCAGCTCCTCAAGGGTATAAGCGGCCCTCTCCGGCATGCTGCCCCGGGTGCTCCCTCCACTGGTCATCACCTTGATGAAATCGGCCCCGTCCTTGATTAGCCGGCGGACGGCCCCTCGAACCCCGTCCACGCCATCCGCCTCGGACCCCATCATCCAGCAGTGACCTCCGGTAATTGTCACTGGGTTGCCGGAGGCGACGATACGGGGCCCGGGGACAATCTCCCTGCGAATGCCTTCCTTCAGCGAGAAGACCACGTTGTTCCAGCCACCGTTGTCCCTCATGGTGGTGACCCCGCTCTCCAGGGCCATCCGGGCGCTCTTCACCCCTTCCAGCAGGTGAATGTCGTCGCCGTCCCAGTGGACCTGGTCCACAGATAGGCCGGTCCCGGGCATGTTGGTGTGGGTATGACAATCGATGAGGCCCGGCAGCAGGGTGGCGTCGCCAAAATCCAGCACCTCGACCCCCGGGTCTTCCGACAGGGAAAGCTCTGCCTGTCGGGCCACCAAAGCTATCCGCCCTCCCTCCACTACCACGGCCATCGCCTCCTGGGGCAATCCCCCCAGGCCGTCCCACAGCCTTCCCACCTTGATTATCAATTTCGCCTGACTCATAGCGTCCATAACGCCTCCTCACTCACTGGTTACAGTCAGTTCCCATACAGCTCCTTCAGGCTGTCTCTTCAACTGGAACTCCAGCCCATGCCCAGTCGGAAAATCCTTTATCGTGCCAATCAGAAGGCAGCGAGGCCTGTGTCCGTCTAAGAAAGAGGAGGTGACCTTCGAGCCTATACCAGCCGGCGGATCCTGGGGAGCCCGGCCGCCGAGGCCAGATTTATGAAAGCCAGGATTCCTCCGTTAATCAGAAGGGCCCTCTGAGGCCCCAGGGCGCCCGCCACGCCCCCTACACCCAGGTGGCCGGCCGGGGCCGTGCCGATGCTCAACACCCATGAGCCCATGGCCCGCCCTCGCTGCTCATTCGCCACGTTGCTCTGCATCAAGGTCTTGTACAGGGTATCCACTATGGATGCGCAGGCATTGACCACCCCCAGGACCACCAGAAAAAGGATGAAGTTCTCAGATAAGGAGAAGGCCATTAGCCCCAGGCCGAAGGAGGTAGAAGCGGCAAACATGTACAGGCCCTTCCTGGAGATACCCCTCAGATTGGCCAGGAACATCAGACCCACCAGGCCTCCGGCCTGGTTCGCCGCGGTCATTATGCCCAGCCCCACTGTCCCCACGCCCAGCACGTCCCTTGCGAACACGGGAAGCAGGGTGCTGTGGGTGAAACCGAAGACCTCCGTCGTGGCGGCCAGATACATCAAGATCAGCAGCGTGCGATTCCCGCGGAGCAACTCGACGTATCCTAGAAGGTTTCGAAGCACGGATTCCCGCCCGGCTATGGCCGCCTGGCCCACGTCTCGGGTGCCCAGCAGCACCCCGACCCCCAGGATGTAAGTACCCCCGATTACCACGTACTGTCCTCCGACACCCACGGCCGATATGATCAGGCCCGAGGCCAGGGCCCCGGCAAGGGCGCCAACCCGATGGCTCACAGACATCATCGCCAGGCCGTTTAGCGCACGCTCGGGCCCGACTATGTCGTAGGCGTACGCCTGGCTCATGGTCCCGAAGAACGCTTTGAGGGAGCCCGCCGCCGCCGCCAGGGCTATTATGTGCCAGATCCGGGCGACCTCTGTCAGCAACAGGAACGCCATCAGGCCCGCCACCAGGCTCCCACCGAGGATTACGAACCGTAGGACCAGCCGGCGGTCGACCCGGTCGGCTATGGCCCCCGAGAGAATTCCCAGGAAGAAGAAGGGCGCCATCCCAGCGGCAGCAGCCACTCCTACCATAAAAGGGGAATCGGTCTTGCTCAGGACCAGCCACCCCATCGCAACCTGCTCCATTCCCCAGCTAATGGAGTGGAAGGTGGTGGCCCCCCAAAGAAATCGAAAATCCCGATAAGAGAAGGATGAAGCCCATGAAGCATTTACCCCAGGGGCTGGGCTTGAGCTCATTGTTTAGCCAGTCTGGGCATGATGGGTGGGCAGAATTATATCACGGCCACTGCCCCGGGCCTCCACCATCCAACGCTCGTCCCGATGGGGCGATGGTAAAATGTCGGGCAGGCAGGTAGCCATATACCAGGACCTTCCGCGGCCTTGCCTGGCAGCTACCGACAAAACCGTTTAATAAGCCCTATAAAACGGGAAGTACAGAGGGGCGGAGCCCCGTTCGTGGTGAGCTTGCCTGCCCTGAGCTTGCCGAAGGGCCTGTCCTGAACTTGCCCTGAGTTTGTCGAAAGGCGGAGTCGAAGGGCCTCTCACCTCACCCCCCGGTTTTGCGGAAAAACCTGGATCGAGCCGGTTCGCCCCCTCTCCCCGGTCTTTAAACCGTAGAAGAGGCGGCGGGGGTTTTGCGGCTACCCCCTCCCCGGCCTTTCGCGTAGGCGAGGGGCCGTTCCTTCCCCCGCTGTGCAGGGGAGGGTCGAGTTGGGGGGTGAGGTCACGCGGGAAAATTCCGCCGGCTTTACGAGGGTTGCCGGTGCGAACGACGCGATTCCCAAGCGCAGCACGGAATTCTTAAGGCCAAGAATGAACTGGATTTTCGGTTACGGGTCGCTGATGTGGCGGCCCGGGTTCGCTTTCCGTGACAGACGCCCCGCCCTCCTGACCGGCTACCACCGCGCCTTCTGCCGCCTCTCTTTTCGTCACCGGGGCACGCCGGAGGCTCCCGGGATGGTGGTGGGGCTGATGCCGGGCGGCTCCTGCCGCGGAATCGCCTACCTGCCCGAGCCCGGCGGCGAGGCCGAGGCGCTGGCCTACCTGGACGAGCGGGAGGGGCCCGGCTACCGCCGGCTGAGCCTCGCGGTGGAGATGGAGGTGGAGTTGGAAGATGGCGCGGCCCCCGCCTCTCAACCCGCCTGGGTGTATGTCCCGGAACCCTCCCATCCCTCCCACGCCCCCTCCCTGCCGCGGAGGCGGATGGTGGAGCTGATCGCCACGGGAGTCGGCGAGAGCGGCACGGCCCGCGCCTACCTCCGCGACCTGATCGCCCACCTGGCCGGGATGGGAGTCCACGATCCCGACCTCGAGGCCATGCTGGCGGCGGTGGAGCGGTTCGGGGATGGGTCGGTTGGACTCGGCCAAGGAAACACGCA
>JADFJI010000174.1 GCA_022566235.1 Chloroflexota bacterium | reverse complement strand
AGTGGTGGGAGAGGTGGTCTACTCCACCATCGGGACCCGACTCTACACCGTCGATGTGGGGGGCGAGCTTCTTTCCGCCTGCTTCAGGGCCCTGAACGGCTGGTCCGCGGAGTTCGGGCAGGCCTATCCCAACAGGCTGAAAGGCACGGGGCTCATCAGCTTCGACGACATCGATGATGCGATCAGCGAGCTGCAGCGGTGCGCCGGAATGGGCCTGGCCGGCCTGGTGATCCCGGCATACGTCTCAGAAGACCGGCACTACGACCAGCCGGAGTTCGAGCCTTTCTGGGCCGCAGCCCAGGACGCCGGCCTTCCCATCGGCATGCACTCGGGGTCGGTCCGCCCGGGACCCGGACGCATAGGGTCCTTTGCCAATAACGCCTCGGTCACGGGCACCTCGGCCTTCAGGGCCACCCAGGACTACTGGGTAAGGCGGTCAGTGGCCAGCATGATCTTCGGTGGGGTCTTCGAGCGTTATCCCAGGCTCAAGGTAGGGGTAGTGGAGTACGAGCTGGCCTGGGCCCCCTATTTCATCAAGCAGATGGACATGGCCTACGAGAAGCATCGCTACGTCACCGAGATCAGGTTCAAGGGCGACAAGCTCCCCAGCGATGTCTTCCACGAAAACCTGTTCGTGTGCTTCCAGGAGGATGAGCTGGGCATTGCCCTTAGAGAGGTCATCGGGGTAGACAACATCATGTTCGGTTCCGACTACCCCCATAGGGAGTCCACCTGGCCCAACTCCCGGAAGGTCCTGGCCAAGGTGCTGAAGGGGGTCCCGGAGGATGAGCAGGAGAAAATCGTCTATTCCAACGCCGCCCGGCTGTACGGCTTCAACTAGGCCATCCAGCCCTATATTGAGAAGTCTAGAAACAGGTATTATAGTCTAGGCCCGAATCGGGGCTTAGGCCCCAGGCTGGAGCGGATCGAGCCCTGGGCAGCGTCGATGAAATTATAGATGTACTCTCGGGTCTCGGTGGGGTCTATCATCTCCTCCAGCCCGAAGTCCTCCGAGATCTTCCAGGGATAGGCCTTTTCCAGGAGTCTACCTTCGATCTCGGCCCGGCGCATCTCGGGGTCAGGGGCCGCCTCTATCTCCCGTCGATGCGCCGCCGCCACTCCACCCTCCACCGGCATGCTGCCCCATTCCACCGTTGGCCAGACGACCCTCAGGTGTAACCTGTCCAGGTTACTGGTCGCGTCCACCGCCATGCCGAAGGCCTTCCGCATGTACACAGTCACCATCGGTACGGTGATCTCGGCCATCGCCTGGATAGCCCGCATCCCCTTTCTCAGGGTCCCTTCCCTCTCTGCGGCCTCGCCGATCATGAAGCCGGGCACGTCCACCAGATAGACCAGCGGTATATTGAAAGTATCGCAAAACTCCACAAACCGGGT
Organism: Chloroflexota bacterium; assembly: GCA_022566235.1. Classification (GTDB taxonomy): domain Bacteria; phylum Chloroflexota; class Dehalococcoidia; order Plut-88900; family Plut-88900; genus JACZVB01. The sequence goes on along the minus strand of JADFJI010000174.1, from coordinate 4,050 downwards.
CTGTTTCTGGCAGCCCTGAGCATCCAGTGCGCCGCCCAGGTGCATCGGATTGTTGGCCAGGACTCCTACAGGGTATCCGCCTATACGCGCCAGTCCCGTGATGAAGCACATTCCCCAATCGGGCCCTATCTCGAAGAAGGATCCCTGGTCTATCAAGACTTGAATGACGTCATGGGTGTCGTAGGCCCGGCGCCGATCCTCCGGAATGATCTTCAAGAGAACGTCATCACGACGGTCCGTCGGATCGTCGGTGGGGCAGAAGGGGGCCATCTCCCAAATGCTCTGAGGAAGATAGCTTAAGACCCGTTTGATCTGGGCTAAGGCATCCGCCTCATCTTCGGCGACGTTATCGACCAGTCCCGAGCCCCTGGTGTGAACCTTGGCTCCACCAAGATCGAATTTATTTACTTTCTCGCCCAGGGCCCGCTGGACGAGAGGGGGGCCTCCTGCGAAGATGCAGGCCGTCTCCCGGGTCATTACCGAGAAATGACTAATCACCACCCGGCCTCCAGCGAACCCGGCACAAGCCCCCATAGCCGCCGTCAGCACCGGGACCTCACCCATCAGCTGGAAGCTTCTCCCCAGTCCCTGAGAGCTAAGGGTCGCCGGGCCGGCCTCGTCCTCCTCGGCGCCCACGCCGCCACCGACACCCTCCACGCAAAGTATCAGAGGAATTCGATATTCATGGGCCAGGTCCTCGATAAATCCTCCCATGCCTCCTTTCCTTCGACTAACGTGCCCCGTGGATGCCCCGCCTTGCACTGTGAAGTCCTCGCCGCCGACAGCCACCGGCCTGCCATCTATCTTGGCTAACCCAACGACGTATCCCCAGGGCGTCTCCTCTAGGATGTTGCCTTTGCCATCGCGACGCCGGTGGGTGGCCAGGGTACCAACCTCTACGAAGCTCCCTTCATCTGTAAGTTCAGTTATCCGCTCCCGTATCGTGCCACGGCCGGCCCTGCGCTGCCGCGCTACGGCCTCAGACCCACCGAGTTGCAGCGCCAGTTCTCTTCGCCGTTTAAGCTGCTTACGGGCCTCTTCCCAGGTAAATCCAGCCATTCCGTCACCTCCACGGAGCTGCTCTAATACCCAAGCGGGTAACGTTTCTCTGTTCCTCTTTAGAATGGCGAGGCGTGGGCGTTCTCCAATGGTATGCAGCCTTGCCGACGCCGTCTAAATAATGGTGGCCGTCCTTCCAGCACTGGAAGGATGGCCAGAGATTTTTAGGCCTGCACGCCTGTCCTGAGACCCGTCGGAGGGGCTCCTCATAGGGCCTGCCGCTTCGTCACTTCAGCACAGATCGGTGATGGACAGTACCGTTATGTAAAGGCCAGTATCCTCTTTGGGTTTTCCACGAAGATGGCATCTATCTGACCCTGGCTCATCCCCTTGTTCCGCATGATGGGGACCACGCTCTCTATCAGATGAGCATACCCGTGGCCGCCGTACCGCACCAGCCGGGTCTTCCAGGCGGTATCGTGGGCCACCACTATCTGGCCCAGGTGGCCAGCCTCGATGAGCCGGATGATGAAATCGACCCTCTGACCGTCATTGGGCATTTCTATTGGGGCCAGAGGGTAGAATGTAGCCTCCAGGCCGAAGAGGTCGTACTCTATGTAGCAGCCTGACTCGGCAAGAGCCTTGACAGTCTCGAAGTCGGTGATGGTACGATCGATGTGGCTCATTATGGTCCGGCTGACGTCGCCACCGGCGCCGGAGATCACCTCGATGATCTGCCCGGGGGCCGAGGGATTTCGTCCAGGATGTATGAGCAGAGGGGCTCCCGTTTCTCTCTGGGCCCTGGCCCCGGCCCTCACGGACCTCTTTTCAGCCTCGGTCCAGGGCCAGGAGCAGCCTATCTCACCAATTATTCCAGAACGGATGCCGGTATCTCCCACCCCATCCTCCACGTCCCTGACTATCTCTTCGACCATCGAGTCCTCGCTCTTGTTTCGCCAGTCCGGGGGTTGGAAGGACTCTACATAGTATCCAGAGCCCATCACGATGTTCAGGCCCGTAGCCCTGGATATACGGGCCAGGGCCAGGGGGTCCCGACCGATGCCGTTGTTGCTCGCTTCCACAAGGCTCTGGCCTCCGGCCCGGTAGTACCGGGAGATCTCTACGATCGCCGTCTCTTCATCGTACAGCCCCAGGTTTTCGTAGTTATTGGCCCAGTTGGCCCTGATCCAACCCAGGTCATCGATGGTGACCGGGCTCATGGACAGGCCTTTCCGGCTGGCCTCCACAGGTTCCGCGAACAGGGGCTTAAAGTGGATCAGCAGATGCTCGTGGGTCAGGGTCACGCCCAGATCGTCGGGGGCAATGGGGCCGAGGACCGTCTGGACCTTACCCGAGAGCTGCGATGGGGACATGGCTTCCTCCCGCTGCGTGCTGGTTTACGGGTGCGCTGGCAAAGGGCGGCAGCTATCATAGGTCGGGCCCCAGGCCATTGTCAACGAAAAAGGGGTGAGTGGAGTTAATAAGCTTCTTAAGGAAGTGGGTGTCCTGAAGACGAGTCCCGGTATTCGGTACTTGTCGGGACAGCGGGTGTGTCCCGACAAGTAGGGATCAACTCTAATTTATCCCCCCTTCCTGGCCAGGCCTGTCCTGACGACGGTTACGCAATATAACCTCGTCCCGGCCAGTGGGGATAATGGTCTCAATGGTGACCTTCCCACTATCGACGGTAATCCGCACAACCACCAGCCTGAGCAGCTGCTGCTTCTCCTCAAAAGTTAGGTTGTCCAGGCCTTGAGACACCTGACCGCAGAACGTCTTTATTTGGTCTAAGGCGCTGCGGCTGTGCTCCTGCTCCCTGGCCCTTCTGTCGACATCCTGTTCTATCCGCTGTATTGTTGCCCGCTCGGTTGTGAGCTTGTCCATCTCGGCCTTGTACCGCTCCAGGTCCATCACCTCGTTGATATAGGCATCGGTGACCCTGTTCTCACGAACCTTAATCCGCTTCAGTGCTATGGCAATCTTCTTCTCGAATTCCAGGTCATCGGCCGACCCTGAGGCATCTAGGCGTCTCCGATACTCCTCGGCCAAGACCTCGGGCTGCCGTAGGGCCTCAGAAACCGCTGCCCACACCGCCTCTTCAACCATGGGACCTGATACAGACCCTGGACGGCACCGTATGCCGGTGGAGGAGATGGCATGGTCGTGATTGATACATCGGTTGCTGCGATATCCGGGTTGGGTGTGCCCCGTATATGACCCCCCACAGCGGGGGCATTTGATAAGGCCCCTCAGCAGATACTTATTCCTGCTGTTATTGCGGCGGGAATACTTAGCATTCTCCACCAGCTGTGTCTGGGCAGCGGTCCACATCTCATCCGTTACTATCCGGGGTACGGGTATATGGACTTCCTCCTGTTCGGAGTGCCGATACCGGTATTGGCCCTTATATGCAGGGTTGGTCAACATCCTGTACACCGCCATAGGTTGCCACTGCCTTGCACCCCGAGCCGTGGCGACGCCCTCCTCTGTGAGCAGTTTGGCTATCCCCCTGAGGCTCTTCTTGTCCTCAATGAGCCACTGATACATCCGCCTCACCACCACGGCTTGGTACTCGTCTATCTCTAACCTGGCCCGGTGGTCCTCTGTACGACGGATGGAGCGATAGCCGTATGGGGCATAGCCTCCGACCATGGCTCCTTCCCTGGCCCTGTGCAGCTTACCTCTACGAGTACGCTCCCTAATTTTGGTCCCCTCGTACTCGGCGAAGAGGCCCTGCATCCCCAGAAGCATCTTCCCTTCAGGGCTGTCATCCACCGGGTGGTTCAGGAACTCGAACTTGACCCCGGACTTCTCTATCTCCTCCAGCATGATGCTCTGGTATAGGGCCCTGCGGGTCAGGCGGTCGGGTGAGTGAAAGAGCACTACGTCGAACTCGCCGGAGCCGAGGCCATCCCGTAACTTGTCCAGGCCCGGACGGTCAAGCTTGGCACCGCTATAGCCGTCATCGAGGTACTCCACTACTATCTGGTAGCCCTTGTCCTGAGCATACTTCCTCAGGGCTTCGACCTGGATCTGGATGGTCGCCTCCTT
>JADFJI010000173.1 GCA_022566235.1 Chloroflexota bacterium | reverse complement strand
TCTAGGACCCCCCGCCCGGGGGTGGGGGCGGGGGGGGTCCTCAACGGCCGGCTTCTGCGGGGGAGACTCTCCATTGCCGAAGCGGGGCACACCATCATCGAGCGGACCACGGGTGGCACGGTAGAGACCCTGGGATCGGGGACGGCCCTGTTGCGTCTGAGCGGCGAGGACCCGGCTTCTGTTGCGGCCCGGGCCGCGGCGGGCGATTCTGAGGCCCTTCACTACTTCAATGAGGTTGCCGAGGCCTTCGCTGTCGGCGTGTTCAACCTGGTGCATTGCTTCTCCCCGGAGGTCGTCGTCATAGGGGGAGGGATGTCCCGGTCGGGCGACCTGCTGCTGAATCCCATCAGGAGGATGCTGGAAGAATGTGGCGGCGTCTGTCCCTCTTCCCGGGCTGTGGTGGTCGAGGCCCAGGGGGGCGACGACGTCGGATTGAAGGGTGCTGCGGTCTTCTGGGCCGAGGGTCACGAGTCCTGATCCCTCTGTTTAGCGGTGTCCCAAGGGGTGGGCCCGGCCCAGTTTTTAGAGGGGGGGGGGTGCTTCTTGAAGAAGGGCCTTCGCTGCTGGTATGCGTAGGCGACCTTCAACACCGTCGCTTCGTCTAGCGGCCTACCCGCCAACTGCAGGCCTATGGGAAGCCCGGCCTCGCTGAATCCGCATGGAACCGAGATGGCAGGAGACCCCACCAGGTTGAACACGTTGGACGCCGCCGCTCGACGGGCGTCCAGAAGGACCAGGGGGTCGAAGTCCTTGAAGGCCGTGGCGGGGCCCGTGGTTGCGGGCGCGGCTATCAGGTCGACCCGCTTTAAGACCTGGGCTACCTCCCGTTTGAGAAGGCCTCTCACGCGCTGGGCCTGGACGTAGTCGGCCCCGGTGAACAGCCCCCCTGTGTAGAGGTACCTTAGAATGATATCGCCAAGGTCATCGGCCCGAGTCCGTAGGACCTCTCGATAGCAAGCGAATCCCTCGGTCAGATAGATGACCACCCCGGCGATGCTGGCGTACTCCAGGTGCGGGATCTCCACTTCTTCCACCCGCGCCCCCATCTCCTCCAGGTCTTTCACAGCCTGCTCGACCGCGGCTGTGGTCTCGGGGTGGACGCTCTGTCCGTACTGGGAGTAGAAGCTGGCCAAGACCCCGATAGTCAGGCCCTTGATATCCCCAGTGAGGGCCCTCCGGTAGTCGGGGACAGGGGCGGCGCTGGATGTGGGGTCTAACGGATCGTGGCCGGCTATGATCTTGAGCATCAGGGCCGCGTCTTCGACCGTTCGGGTCATGGGCCCGAAGTGGTCCAGGGACCAGCTCAGGGGTATGCCCCCGTACCTGCTGACCCGTCCATACGTGGGGAGCAGACCGACGATGCCGTTGAGGGATGCGGGGAACCGGACTGAGCCCCCGGTGTCGGACCCCAGGGCCCCGGCGCACAGACCCGCGGCCACGGCTACGCCCGAGCCGCTGCTGGAGCTTCCCGGAATGTGGTCCACGTTCCAGGGATTGCGGGCCTCCTCGCCTATGCCCGCCGGCCCCGTCATGGCCAGCTCGCTCATCGTAAGCTTCCCCAGGAGGATCGAGCCCGCCTGCTTCAGCTTCGCCACTACGGTGGCGTCTCTGGAGGGCACCCGGTCCTGGAAGACCCTGGACCCACCTGTTGTGGGCACCCCTTCGGTGTCGAAGAGGTCTTTGAGCCCGATGGGTATCCCGTGGAGAGGGCCCCGGTAGTTTCCGGCGATGATCTCCCCCTCGACGCGTCGGGCCTCTGCCAGGGCCGATTCAGGCAGAAGGGTCAAGTAGCTGTGCACCTGGCCGTCGACGGCCTGTATGCGGTCCAGGTAGGCTTGAGTCAGATCCACGGGGGAGAGCTCTTTGCGCCGGAGGAGCCGGCCTGCCTCCTCGATGGTGAGGTAATACAGCTCCTTCCCTTCGGTTCCTGTGGGCATCCCTCCCTACCCCTCCGGGTCCTGGGGCATGAACCCGCCCTGCACCTCTTCCCCCTCCAGGTCCAGGGAGTGAAGGGCCTCCAGCTGCTCCAGGAAACCTTGAAAAACGGGCGAGACCAGGTCCAGGTGCTCCTGGCTTGGGGACAGGCCGGCCCTCTCGAACAGCAGTCTCAATTCTTGATTGGTCACCATTAACCCTCATCCCCTTCTAGCAGGGTGCTTAAAAAGCCTTTCGACCATCCCCCTGGCCCCCTTCCTGACCAGGAAGGGGGAAGAAATTATATTTGAGTCCCGACAAGTCCCGATACTCGGGGCAAGTCGGGATCAAACTCCCGGCAATCCCGACGAGTCGGGACTGCACACCCCATAATTCATCAGCCTGCTTGAGGGATTGAAATCCTTCTGACCGCCCCTTAATGTGAATGTTGAGAATAAGTGGCAGCTTTATAATTTAGGGGCAAGCTAAAGGGCCCAGGGAGTATCGGACCAGGTTACGACTGCCCGCTCAGATGCTCCCCTGCCTAGGCAGATAGACGTTCCAGGCCGACGGCTGAGATTATCCTATAGCAACGACGTTCCCGATTGCCTACCCATCACCACCCCGGCTAGCATGTACATGATGACGTAGACAATCACCCGGTAGACCACCGCTGACCCGGGCGGGATGCAGATGAATGACATCCCGGTAACCCCCCGCTTCCCCACCTCGTTGGCTATCTTTATAATCTCGAAGTCACTCAGCCCAATGGGCTCCACCGCCTCGCCCAGAATGTCGCCGGGAGCCGGCCCTGCGCCGCCCATTACATCCATATCGAAGTGAACGTAGACCGCTTTCGTGCCGTCGTAAGCTCGGTCCAACTCGCGGGCTACGCCCTTCATGCCTAGCCCATCTCGCACCTCCCAGGAGGAGATGAAACGAGCGCCCTGATCGATGTACGACTCGACCAACTCCTTCTTCTCCAGCATCCCCCGTTCCCCTATCTCCACCAGGTGCTGCGGATGCATGTTCTCGTGGAACTCGTACATCTTGTGCTTCCAGCTAGCCGAGCCGGCGATTCTGGGATCCTTTGAAAGAAAGTCGATGGGTTGAATGTCCCAGTGGGTATCCAGGCTGATACAACCCACCGGGCCGTTTGTCCGTTCGGCTATAGGCTTGGCAATGGCATAGGAGCCACAGGGCGAGTTCTGTCCGATGACAATTGGTATGGCACCCGCGTCCAGGACGTGACCCACCTTCAACTCGACGGCGGCCTGGGCTTTCAAGATGTTCTCGGCTGATTGGTCCCTCATGACTTCGGCTGGGATGGGGGCATCGCCGTAGTCGACGACCTTCAGATGGTCGAACACATCCAGACCAAACTCCTGAATATAACCCGACTGGTAACGGGCGGACTGCTGGCGGACGCGCTTGGGAGCAGATAGCCACTCATTCCGATCGACTCCCGCATATGTCTCTTTAGTAGTGGCCACATAGGGCGCTCCGATAATGACCGCGTCCGCCCCCTCCAGGTCCTCAGGAGATTTAGCTTCCGGCATGCTCATGAATGTAGGGGTCTCGGGAGCCAGGGTGGGGAACATAGGCCTATCCCCAAAGCTTCCCTTAATGAACTCCTCCCAATCGGCAATAAACTCTTCCCAGCTGGGATATCTCATCGAACACACGGTAAGCCTCCCCTCGGCCTGACTTACATCTACTGACAAACGGCCTGTACGAATTTCAAATAGAGGTCCACGCCCTGGTGTAGCTGCTCCACGCTAACCCATTCGTTAACCGTGTGGGCCTGCTGAACGCTTCCCGGCCCAAGCACTATACACGGAACGATGGCACTGAGAATACACGCATCAGTTCGATATGGAGCTGACCGGGGAGCTTGCTGGTTCACTATCTCCAGGGCCAACTGGACCAAAGCCGAGTCCGGAGGCGTGTAGAGCGGGGCACCGCTGCTCCAGTAGTCCAGCGTCAACCCATTGGCATTGGCCGAATCCTTCACCCTCTTCATGACCTGATCGGGGTTCAGCATGCGGGTGTACCGGAAGTTCACCCGACAGGTGCTGGTTGGCACGGTTACGTTGGCCGCGGTCCCGTAGTTATCGATGACGATGTTCCAGTCTGGGAACGGCGGTTCGAAATCGGGGTCCCAATACGCCTCGTCCTCCATCAGCTCCTTATGGATCTGCCCCATATCGTTGATAAAGGGAATCATCCTGATGTTGGCGTTAACTCCTTTGCCACTGGAGCTGTGTGCCGCCCTGCCCTTCGACGTGGCGCTGAAGGTGATGGCGGCTTTGTGGGCGTTGACCACCTGCAAGTCCGTCGGCTCGGTGACTATACAGTACTCCGGACCGACCGAGTTCAGCACCTCCGATTCTTCCACGATCTTGCGCGCCCCCTCCGTATCGGTCTCCTCATCCGTGGTGTAGATCAGGGTCAACGGTTTGCGGGCATTCAAAGTGGAATACACTCCCGCAACCACCAGCGTACACGCCAGGGCGCCCTTCATGTCGCACGCCCCAAGCCCGAACAACCTCCCGTCCTCGATCCTGGTTTCGAAGGGGTTCGAATTCCATGCAAGGCCTGGCACTGTATCCATGTGCGCCGAGAGCGCCAGCCCCCCTTTACCATTGCCGAGCTGGACGACCAGGGAGATCTTCCGCTGCCCACCAGAGTCCGTGTATTTGATCTGCTCTATACGGTTTGCTAGCGGATCGAGAAATTCGGCAACAAAATCGGCTACCGAGGCGTTGCTGACGTGGCTCTGGGAGTCCAGGCTGATCAGCTTGCTGGCGATGGATTCGACGACATCCATGCTTAAACGACTCCCTTTGTGTCGCTACCGCTCGGGCATTATCCTACGTTTACCGGTGTATCAGCCCGCCATCATGGGGCCGCCTATTCATCTTGCCCGCTCGGATGCTCCCTTGCCTAGGCGGATAGACACTCCAGGCCGACGGCTGTTTTGCCCAAAGCCTTACCCACGGTCTGGTTGACCATCTGCCCCCGGAAGGTGTTCAGGCCCTTGGCCAGGGTCTCGTCTTGCAGCATCGCTTCGACGACGCCGACCTCAGCCAGCTTCTCGATATAGGGCAGGGTGGCGTTGCATAGGGCTTCGGTGGCGGTACGGGAAACAGACCCGGGTATGTTTGTTACGCAGTAATGGATGACGCCATCGACTTCGTATACCGGGTCGCTGTGGGTTGTGGGTCGTGAGGTCTCTAAACAGCCGCCCTGATCTATGGAGACATCTACGATCACGGCCCCAGGCGTCATTCGTCCTACCATCTCCCGGGTCACCACCCTTGGGGCCTTGGCCCCTGGCAGCAGTACCGCACCGATGACCAGGTCGGCGTCTTCCAGGGCGAGGCCCACGGTTTCCTGGCTCGATGCGGTGGTCTCCAGGTTGCCCCACAGCACCTGGCTCAACTGGCGGAGCCTGGACAAATTTTTGTCTATCAGCGTGACGTGAGCGCCTATGCCCAGTGCGATCTGGGCTGCAGTTGAGCCCACCACACCTGCGCCC
>JADFJI010000172.1 GCA_022566235.1 Chloroflexota bacterium | reverse complement strand
GTTTCATAGAATTCTAACCACAGCAGGAAGAGATATGTCACTCTCACTTGAGGTAGCCGAGAAGATGTTACAGGTCGCGAAGGCCAGGGCTGTCGAGATGGCATGCTCGGTCAGCGTGGCCATAGTCGATAGCGACGGCTACGTGATAGCAGTATGCAGAATGGACGGCGTAGACCCTCTTGAGGTCACCGCGGCAATCGACATGGCCTACACCGCCGCGATGTTTCGGGCCTCAGGAGATAAGATCCTGCCCCTTGCTTCCAAGCCCTGGTTCCAGAGTCTGGTGATCTCCACCGGCGGCAAGCTCGTTCCCGCAGAGGGCGAGATGCCCATCGAGATTGGCGGCTCTATTGTCGGAGGCATAGCCGCAGCGGGTGGAACGGCAGAGCAAGATGTGGCTTGCTGTGAGGCTGCCCTAACCGCCCTCAAGAACCACTTCAACTAGCATAAAACCCTCACCCCCTGTTTCCGTGATCCCCCACTGTATGATGGGCTTAGCTGAAGGTCTAAGACATAAGCCCTGGTCAAAGGACAAAGATGGATTGGATAGAGCTGGAGGTGGAGTCCGATTTAGAGGCCGCAGATGCTGTCGCAGAGGTCTTCCAGCGCTATGGGTGCCAGGGGGTAGTGGTCCAGCAGGATGACCCTTCCAAAAACGTTAGCAGGGTCTCGGTCAAAACCTACCTTCCCGATGATGATTCCCTCCACGGCAAGCGCTCGGATATCGACCTGGCAGTCCGCCTTTTGGCCCTAATACGTCCCATAGGTCCTTTGCGGGAGAGTCGGCTGACTGAAGAGGACTGGACCCGGGCATGGCGAAAACACTTCAAAGTCCTGCATATCGGAGATCGGATGGTAGTCTGCCCCTCGTGGCTGAAGTACAAACCGAGACCCAGGGATGTAGTGGTGCGCCTGGACCCGGGAATGGCCTTCGGCACGGGGCTCCATCCCACCACCAGAATGTGCTTGGAGCTCTTGGAACGGCTGGTAGAGCCCGGCATCGAGATGCTAGACCTGGGTACAGGATCGGGGATACTGGCCATTACGGCCGCCAAGCTCGGAGTGACCAGGGCGCTGGCCCTGGATATCGATCCCGTAGCAGTCAAGGTGGCCAGGGAAAACGTGTTGGCCAACGGGACTGAGGCCATCATAGAGGTTCGTGAGGGGTCCCTGGAGTTGGATAACCCTTTGCTCCCAGCCTCCTCCTACCACCTCATAGTAGCCAACATCACTGTCAGTCCCATCGTAGAACTGGCCGCGGCCATGATGGACCTGCTGAAGCCTGGGGGCCTGATTATAACCGGCGGCATCCTTGAGGACCAGTCGAATGAGGTACAGGCGGCTTTCACCGGGCTAGGGGCACTGGTGAGAGAGATGAGGAGAGTAGAGGACTGGCGTACCCTGGTTTTCGAGAAATCGGACTCCTAGCTATGGGCGCCGCTTCTTTGCGGAGCCGGACGCCAGCCTGTTCTCCTTGCCGTCCAGTAGCCGCTGGATGTTCTCCCGGTGAGTGAACACGACAACCAGGGTGGAGATAAAGGCGTGCAGCAGATAGCCGGAGGGTTTTTTCCCAGCCATGATGAGAAGGACGAGGCAGATAGCTCCCACGATCGTGCCCGTTAGGGAGCCCAGTGAGGAATACCGGGATTTGGACATGATGCCACCACCGGTGACCATTGCCGCCAGCGCTGCCAGGGGCGCCAGGACAAACAGGGATCCCACCGCGGTAAGAACCCCTTTACCCCCCTTGAAACCGTGGAACACCGGCCAGACGTGTCCTACGATGGCCGCCGTGCCTACGAGAACCTGTCCGATGGGGGAGACCAGGAGCCACTTGGCCAGCAACACCGGCAGCATGCCCTTGAAGATATCCACTATCAGGACCAGCCCCGAGGCTTTGGGCCCCGCCACCCTGAGCACGTTTGCCGCCCCGATGTTCCCGCTGCCGTAGTCCTGTATGTCCACCCCTTTCGTCCGTTTGACGACGACCTTACCCGTGGGTATCGACCCCAAGAGGTAGGCCACCAGCATCAAAACCAGAAAGATCAACGTTCAGCCTTCCTCCCTTGGAACCGCAGCTGGATGGGCGTGCCCTCGAAGCCGAATGCCTCTCGTATCTGGTTCTCCATATACCGGGCGTAGGAGAAGTGCATGAGAGCGGGGTCGTTTACAAACAGGGTGAAGGTAGGTGGGTGAGTGCCGGTTTGGGTGCCGTAAAACACCTTGAGGTGCCTGCCCCGGTCCCGGGGCATGGGGCTGGAGGCCACTGCCCGGATCAGGACCCGGTTCAACGCCGACGTCGTCACCTCTTTGCCCCTCTCGGCGAAGATACGTTTAGCCGTTGGGATAAGCTCCTCTACCCCCTGACCATATTTGGCCGAGGCATAGAGAATGGGAATATATGGGGCGGCCCTGAGACGGTACCTGACGTAGTGGCGGTTCCTCTTCTGGTCCAGGCCCAGGTCGGGGGCCAGGTCCCATTTATTCACCACCACCGCCACCCCCTTTAAAGCATCCTTGGTGTAGCCCCATACGTGGAGGTCCTGGGCCGTCATCAGCTCCGCGGCGTCGACTATCACAAACACCACGTCGGCTCTATAGATCGCCTGCATAGTACGAAGCACACTGTAGCGCTCCACCCCCGGGTCTACTCTTCCCCGTTTCCTCAAACCGGCGGTGTCTATAAGCACTATAGACTCTCCCTCGTACTCCAGGATAGTGTCCACGGCATCCCGAGTGGTACCCGGAATCTCGCTGACGATGACCCTCTCCTGGCCGAACAGGGTGTTCAGAAGCATGGATTTGCCCACGTTGGGTCGACCGACGATGGCGATCTTCATGGTCCCGCTCCGCTCCTCCGGAACGGAGGGTGGCAGGTGACCGGCCACCGTGGTCATGAGCTCCTCCAACCCCGTGCCGTGGTACGCACTGATGGGAATTGGGTCCCCTATGCCAAGTCGATAGAAATCCGGGACATCATCCAAACGCCTTGAGTTGTCCACTTTGTTGGCAGCCAGCACCACAGGCTTGGTCGATCGGCGCAGAAGGTCGCTCACTTCCAGGTCCGAGGCCGTCAGCCCTTCCTTAGCGTCGACCATGAAGATTATCGCTTCGGCCTCCTCGATGGCCATGTGGATCTGGCTGGTGACGCCCCGTTGAATCTCCGACTCCGGGTCGGGCTGCAGGCCCCCGGTGTCGACCAGGATAAACTCTCGTTCGGCGAAAGAGACCTTCGCAGTGACCCTGTCACGAGTAGTGCCCGGCATCTCCGATACGATGGCCATACGCCGGCCAACCAGCCGGTTAAACAGGGTGGACTTGCCTACGTTGGGACGCCCGACAATGGCTACAATGGACATCTTTCCTCAGCGCCTTCTTGGAGAGCGGTGGCGGCCCGGAGGCCCTGGGCCCTTCAACACCGGTGAGGCCCCAGCAATCGGGCCAGTATAGCCTTCTGTAGATGGAGCCGGTTTTCCGCCTGGTCGTACACCACCGACTGCGGGTGCTCCATCATCTCCTTTGTTATCTCCTCTCCGTGGTGGGCGGGAAGGGGGTGCATGAAGATGGCATCCCTTTTGGCCAGGGACAGCAGGCCCGGGTCTACGCGATATTCGGCGAAATCCCTTCGCCTCTGGGCCGCCTCTTTCTCCTGGCCCATGCTGGTCCAAACATCGGTGTAGACCACGTCGGCCTCCGCTACCGCCTCTGCCGGGTCGTCCACCATCTCGAACTTGGCCCCGTTCTTCGAGGCCAGGCCCTTGATGACGCTGACAACCGGCTCCTTGAGCTGATATCCAGCCGGGGCCGCCAGAGTGAAACCAGACCCCACCATCAGGGCGCCCATGGATAGACTGGCGGCCATGTTGTTGCCATCTCCAACAAACGCTATCTTGACTCCCTGGAGCTTGCCTTTCTTCTCGTATATGGTAAACAGGTCGGTCAGGGCCTGGCACGGATGCTCATCGTCGCTGAGGCCGTTGATCACCGGCACGGAAGCGTGTTGGGCCAGCTCCACCACCAGTTCATGCCCAAACGTGCGGGCAACGATGCCATCGACATACCGGCTCAGGACCCGGGCTACGTCGGCAATCGACTCTCGGGCCCCCATGCCCACCTCATCGGGGGAGAGATAGACGGTGTGGCCCCCAAGCTGCTTCATGCCTACATCGAAGCTGACCCGGGTCCTGAGGGACGGTTTCTGAAACAGCAGGGCCAGGGTCCGGCCCTCCAGCATTCGGCTGGCGCCTCCCTTCTTAAGGTCTCGGGCCTCTTCTATCAGCCCCCACACGTCCTCGGTGGAGAGGTCTGTCATGGAGATCAGGTCTTTCTTCATCTCTCACGCGTCCGATATGTTCCTGGAATCCGTATTTTAGGGCCGCAGGCCCGTGTGGGGCCTGAGCTGTCACTCCTCTGATGATAGTGTACGTATGACCAAGAATCAATGCTACGATACGTAGGGACCTTAAAAAATATGCCTTGCTATCCTTAATAGAACAGTGTTCTAGAACAATGTACTAGAACATTTCGTCTTGACGTGGGGGCTGGTTGGGACTACCATTTAAAGACCTGATACGTTGGTAATACATAAGTAATACAAAGGTTGATATATTTACGACAGCTTTAATGGTGACCGATCACAGGAGCCTGCCATGAGCAGAATAGCATCTAGAAAATCAAGCTTCGTCATAGCGGCGATATTGATACTGACCCTGGCCTTCAGCCTGGTGGCCGTGGGGGCAAGACCGGCAGACGCCCCGGGAAACGGCCCACCTGACATCGTAAAGGTGGTGCACGTCCACTATCAAGGTGATCCGGCTAAGCCCTCTGGAATGCCCGGGGGAGGCAAGAAGGACAAAGGAGGAGGCGATAAAACGTGCTTCTTCAAGGACTTAAAAAGGGCGTGGGCAGTTCCTGCGGGCGGTATAACGTACACAATCAACCCAACGGGGGCTGGTGTAGGATCAACGCTCGTGATCGTTGCGGTTAACAGCGCCTATGAGGTGTGGGAGACTGCCGAAGATAAGGCTAACAGCACCTATGTTGTAAATACCAATGACTCATTGGTAAGCAGCAGCCTGCGCAACAAGAGGGACAGCATCAACTCCGTCACCTTCATCGTCCTTCTGTCCCTGGTGGTTGGCAAGATGGTGGGAGTTTCGACATTCTCCTTGGTTGCCTTACGCCTGGGTTTTCCGCTGCCAACGGGGATGGACGGCAGGCACCTGGTGGTGGCGGGGATGATCGCCGGGCTGGGCTTGACAGTGGCCCTATTCGTCGCCAGCAAAGCGTTTGCCGGGCCCGCTATGTCCCGTGAGGCCGCTTTCCTGGATCCGGCAAAGATGGGCGCCCTGCTCAGCGGTGGCGTCGCCCTACTGGCCTTGGCCGCCGGGGCCGCCCTGCGGGTGAAGGACGGCGCCGGAACGGGGCAGCGGTAAGGCCCGGCTGGTATACTTTTAGCTATCAGCTATCAGCCTTTGGCGTCGAGAATATGACCGAAGTCTGAGGA
>JADFJI010000171.1 GCA_022566235.1 Chloroflexota bacterium | reverse complement strand
TGGGCCCTGGTGATTCGGTGGGACTGCTATCCATTATAGACGGAGCGCCTCACTCCGCCACCGTTATCGCCATGGACCAGCTGGAGATCGTCTCCGTGCCGCTGGGCGCTATACAGGCAGGCCTTCTGAACCATCCTGAGTGGTACAGGATATTGGCGGAGGAGGCAGTATCCAGGCTCCGTAATAGCGGGAAATGGCTTCAGACCTTACTCTAAAAACCTCGGGCTACAGCCAACGGGGGAAATATTCTTGAAAGAGGCCCGAGTTTACATGGATTTTTAAGAAAAAGCGATGTAAACTCGCTGACTTTATTCATTGACATGACCATTGGAGCGATAATACCATCGGCTAGCACATTAGGTGCAACACTTGTTCAGACAGGTAAACGGGATAGCCCTGATAGCGGAGTGCCCGGGCCCCGGGATTTAGAAGGGTGGTGCGTAGAGACCGAGCGAACAGTAGTCAGATCAGCTACATACCTAACACATCAAGTGAAAAAGGCAAACTCATCGAAAGGTGGGGACGCAAAACCACAGGTTTAAGGACTGCTAAGGCGGGCTAAAACGGCTGGGTTGCCACTGGCTTCATGGGCGGGCAGAGCTCTCGGGGGGGGTGGTAACCTAGAGAGCTTTTTCTTTCAAGTCCCGAGCATCGGGACCAGCCAACTACAATACGGGCCTGAGGTTTATGGGGGCGTCAAACCGTTTAGTTGAACAATGATCGGACTGACGAGTTTACAGAGCAAACATAGGCCACCCTGTTCCACCGGATCGACTGTGACGTAGAACGGTGGCTTATACGTAGTAGTGCGCATAATAGGCAGTCTTTGTGGTCGAGCTTTGGAGGTGTGGAAGACAGGCTTCGGCTGCGATAGGCCCCGTGTCTGGCTGTGGGTTGTGGGAGGAGATTTCGATGGCTAAGAGCATCGTAGCGCCGTCCATTTTGTCCAACCTCAGGATACGGATACTCTCTGCTCTCCTGCTGACCGCCCTCTTTCCCGTTATAGGCTCGTTCCTCGTTTTGGCCCTGGTTGGAGGGGGATTCAGTGTTAAGGATTATCGAATCCTGATAATAGCCGCAGCAGCGACCACTATACTGGCGGTGGGCCTGGCGGCCCTACCCTTGATCAAGACCCTGCGAAGACCGATATCCGCGGTGTCGGAGGCGGCCCAGCATCTCTCCTCGGGGGACCTGGCGTACAGAATGCCCGACAGCGGCCGGGGAACCCTGGAGGCGGTGTCGATATCCTTCAACCTCATGGCGGAGCATATTCAAAAAGAGGTGGGGAAGATCAAGGATTCTCGACAGCGTATTCTGAAGAATCACGAGCGATTCCGTCGGGAGCTTGCCTCGGAGCTCCACGGCCCGTTGCAGACCCGGTTGCTTCTACTCTCACTGCGACTAAGCGAGGAGTGTGAAACCAAGCCCCCTAACCCGGCTGTTCCGGCAACTACTCAAGCAACCTTTAAAGATATCCAGCAAGAGATCGACGGGATCCGTGAGGAGATCAGAGAGATGAGCCATCGCTTGTATCCGGCGGTGGTGCAACTGGGACTAGCGTCCGCATTAAGGGCGTGTTGTGATAAATTCGGCGCATATCTGGACACCGATCTTCGATTCGACGATGGCCCCGAGCTGCAAGCCCTCTTGGACTCCAAAAAAGGGGCTCTCTCCCTGGGTTTGTCGAAGGACGCCATCACGGGGATCTATCGCTCTGTAGAGGAGGCCATCTGCAATACGGTGAAACACGCCTCTGCCACCTCCTTAGATATTGACGTCAGCCGGAACGGCTCTAACAGCCTGGTGGTCAGAGTTACAGACAACGGCGTAGGATTCGACCCTGGTCAGATACAGATGGGCGCAGGCGTGGGTCTTGGGATGATCTATGACCACATCGAGGCCCTGGGAGGGTCTTGCAGCATCGACTCGAGTCCGGGCCAGGGCACCACGGTTCGTATCTCAGTCCCATTAAATCCTCAAGACGAGAGCAGATGGCCCGCCTCCGCCGTCAAAGCACTGGTGGGGTCCCCGGTCACAGACCACCTGGTTATAAAGCAATAGTACGTCCCAGCCCACCTGGCCGTGGGAAGCAGCGTCATAGAGTCTGCCCCGCATTGGGGACGCACCCTTGATCTGCCAGCCACTGGACCATCCCTAGTACCCCCGAAAGGGCTGATCCCGACTCGTTCCGATACTCGGGGTTCGGCGTTGGGATACACCCCGTTCTTACAATGTTTTCAAACAGCCTCCGTCATCCGGTTTGACAGCCTCTCGACGGCCAAGATACCATCAAGGGCACGGTCACTGGGGCCTGTGATTATAAGCCCGCCTAGAGCTTTCGGGACCTTAGACCCGAAAGCGCCTGGGACAACACTCCACCGGCCTTCCCGTGCACATACAAACATGCTGGCAACTGGAAACCCCTTCGATATGGCAGTCCTGGGAGCTGTGGGCCTGTCCATCGGCAGCTTCCTGAACGTAGTCATCGACAGGGTCCCCCGGGATGAGTCCATCGCCACCCGTTCTTCATACTGTGAGGTGTGCCACACTCATCTGGGTGTGTTGGACCTGGTGCCCGTACTCAGCTACCTGTTCTTGAGGGGCCGGTGTAGACACTGCGGCGCCAAGATCCCGGTAAAGCTGGCCCTGGTGGAGCTTCTTACCGGCCTGGTCTTCGTCTATATAGGCTACCAATGGGGACTGAGCTGGACCGGGGCCTTGGTCCTGGTCTATTCCGTGTTCCTAATAGTGGTCTTCATGATCGATCTGGAACGCAGTCTGATCCTGGATAAGATCATTTTCCCGGCCATAATCATCGCCTTTGCCTTGTCCCCCTTCCGGCCCAACGACACGCCCGACGAGATCTTGGAGGTGTTCTGGAGGTCTGTGGCGGGAGGGGGTGTAGGCTTCGGGGCTCTTCTGCTGATCTACATCGTCTCCAGGGGTGGGATGGGGGCCGGCGACCCGAAACTGGGGGCATTCGTGGGCCTGATAGTGGGGTTTCCGGTGGCCATCGCCGCGCTCCTGATGTCCTTCGTGAGTGGTGGAATAGTGGCCGCCTTCCTTCTGATCACCGGGAAGCGGGGCAGGAAGGAGGCGATTCCCTTCGGGCCTTTTCTCGCCACCAGCGGTCTGGCCTGTCTTTTTTGGGGAAACGATATCTGGGACTGGTACATAGACCTCTTCTGAGTTCTGCCCATCCCCTGCGAGGTACGGATTATTCTGCCAGAGGCCCGATGCTCCGGGCGCACTCCCAAGATGCGACTAAATTAAGGTATAGGCCCTCCTACGCAGCTTGGCTTTAGATCACCACAGAACCCACACAGCAATATAGCCGCACCGATGCAATCGGGGCGGCTATGCAACAAAAGGGCTGCGGCGGGCTTAAAAACTTTGGCTGTTGCGAAGATAGAGGAGGACAGCCGTGACCCTGGGGTGTTTGGGCTGCTCCCTGGAGGTGAGAAGCTGCTGATATATAGCGTTAATATAATTCTCGACGGATTTCTCGCCCAGGACCATCTTTTTGGCTATTCCCGCATTGCTGTACCCCCCGGCCATTAGCTCCAAGACCTCCAACTGGCGTGGGGTCAGGTTCATTAGCGGGGTCGAAGACTTGGGCCTGAGCGACGCCACCAGCAGCGGGTCCAGCACCATAAGCCCCGAGGCCGATCCCTCCAGGGCTCGGGTCAGGGCCTCCAGGTCTCCTATCGACTCCTTCAGCAGGTATGACCAGCCTCCCGCCTCCCCGTCCTGAACCCTATCGATAAAGGCCTTATTCTTGTGGTTTGACAGGAGGACTATCCCCACCTTGGGAAGGTATCTCCTTATCTCAAATCCCGCCTCTATCCCGTCCAGGCCATCGCCCAGGTCTATATCCATCAGGACCACGTGGGGCTTCTTGTCCCGGGCCATGCGGATAGCGGACGGACCATCTGCCACATCTCCCACCACTTCCATGCTGGGGAGAGACGTTAGAGATGTTCGGAGCAGGTTTCTGAAGAGGCCCTGGTCCTCTACTATCATGACTTTTGTTTTCATTGCCATCCCATCTGTTCTTCCCCTCATTGTAATTACCCGTTACGGTTTACAACAATAGGATATCACCCTTGTTTACTGTGAATTTCCCCCAATCCTTTAGGCTAACCCCTGGATATCAGTATGTCGGAATTAAACCTTTCGACTAATATATACATCTAAAAGATGTAGCTTCGGCATTTGCAGAAGGAGAGTTGAACATACCCTTGGATAAAATACGGGTCAGGCGAAGCCTCACCGCCCTGGCCATGGTAGCGGTTTTGGTCATAGCGGCTTGTGCCCAGGCCGGCGGGACATCGACGCTCGATAGGGCCCCTGGCCCTGAATCCGATGCCAACTCCACCACGCCAACGCCGGAGGCCTCGGGAACCGTTCCTGCTTCTCCAACTCCGTCGCCTTTTCTGTCATCCACGCCAGTGCCGCCTCCCACCCCCAGGCCTTCTCCCACTCCCCGGCCCCCCTCGCCCAGGGCCGGAGCCTTCCGCCAGCTCCTGCCCCGGGACGCGATACGCCCCATATACGATCCCTCTTTCGTCCCGGCCGACCAGGCCGATCTCAGCGCTAGAGAGTTGATCATCGGTGTCAGCCTGAATGGCGAGACCAAAGCGTATCCCATCGGCCCGTTGCAGTACCGGGAGATAGTAAACGACACCGTTGGAGGGGTGCCGGTCCTGGTCACCTGGTGACCCATCTGCTACTCCGGTCTCGTGCATGACCGGCGGGTGGAGGGAGAGACCCTGATATTCGGCAATCAGGGCGCCCTTTTCATGAACAACATGACCTGGTGGGACCATCAGACCGACAGCGTTTGGACCCAGCTGACCGGCGAGGCGCTGTCGGGGCCATTGCTGGGGGTCCGGCTGAAGATGCTGCCCATGAGCATAGAGCCGTGGGGCACATGGCTGGCCCAGCACGCCGACACCCTGGTCATGGAGATCAGGGACGGTTTCAATCCTTCGGCTCCTGGTGTCCTGCCCCGAGACGGCTTCATCATCGGTATAGAGCTGGGCCAGGATGCCGGGGCCTATCCCTTCGAGGTCGTGAGCCGGGAACGGGTGGTCAACGACTTTATAGGGGACAACCCTTTGCTGGTGTATGCTGACCCGGAGACCCGCCACATCGGGACCTATCTGCGTATAGTCAACGACACCACCCTCACCTTCCAGTGGCGGGACGGCCGTCTGGTAGATATCGAGACGGCGAGTACCTGGGAGCCGACCCGGGGTGTGGCCATCGAGGGTCCCCTGAAGGGAGAGGCCCTGCTGGTGATACCCTACGTCACCTCGTTTCTCCGGAACTGGTTGGACTTCCATCCCGCCAGCCGGGTATACCCCGAGTCCTAGATCCGGTTTCAAAATCCCCCGCCAATCCTCAGCCTGGGCTCCGGATCCCAGGGTTCGTCCCCAGACCCTGGTTAACCGATTCGATTCCAGGCGTCCTTAGGGCCTGGTTCAAAGCTGCTCGTGAATACGGC
>JADFJI010000170.1 GCA_022566235.1 Chloroflexota bacterium | reverse complement strand
GCTGGTTGGTGGCAGTGAGAGTCACCGTCTGATCCAGCGGGTGCTCAGAGATGCATGGGTCATAATTCGAGTTTATCGCTGACAGTTCTGCCTCGGAAAGGCTGTTCACTCTTATCGAGTCGAGAAGTCGGATGAACTCTACATCTCTCTGGCGGTAGACCCTTTGGAGGTCGATAACCTTAAGAGGTTCCCCCTGAAACACCTTAGCGGAGAAGAAAAAGGGGCTGGTGTAGTAGGATGAAAAATACTTGGCCTCTTCGGGAGATTCAACGACTGGCGCAAGCTGGAAAATGTCTCCGAAAAGCAGGAGTTGGACACCACCAAAGGGACGTGATGGCTGCTCTCGGTTCAGACGAAGCATCTGATCGACACCATCCATCAGGTCGGCGCGTACCATCGATACCTCGTCAATTACGAGGACTTCCAGAGCCTTGTAAAGGTCGCGCCGGTCGGTGAATTTGATATGTGTCTGTGTGATGGGTTCCGGAGGGAAGCGGAAGAATGAGTGAATGGTCTCGCCGCCTATGTTGACGGCCGCGAGCCCCGTTGGCGCGAGCAAGGCGTGATTCTTCTTAGTGGTGTCAGAGTAATAACGAAGGAGTGTGGACTTACCGGTGCCTGCCTTTCCAGTTATGAAGTAGGAAGTCTCCGTTCCGTTCAACAAACCAAGTGCTTGACCAAATTCGCCGGACAAGTCAAGGGTCTCGCCTCGCCTTAGGGGTATGTTGAATCCCGGCATAAGACCCCCTCAGGATGGCAATCGATATGCGTACTTGCCTGGTTACAGGACTGTGACATGTCCAACTTTTGATTTGAATACGATATTGCTAATGCGATACCTAAGGGATTATACGTCAACTGGTTAGTAGCTACATAAGCTCGGCATAGCTTCTAGCTTTATGGGAGGGCGACCTTCAGCTTTGCAGGTATTACCGTTCCTATCCCCCTAAGCCGCCCGATGCCTGCTGCAGGCCCTAAAAGTAATGCAGGTCTTGCTGAGCCACGTTTTTCAAGCTCAGGTCTGATACTTCCCACACGATAAAGATCGGCTGGGGATGAGGGTTCCTACGATGGTGCTAAGGCAGGGGCCGCCGGAAGATCGATTCCTCCCGCCTGGGGCCCACGGCTATCAGGTCTATGGAGCAGTTGATCAGCTCCTCTAACGCCTTGACGTAATTTTGTGCTTCCCCCGGCAGGTCATCGAAGTTTCGGTGGTCGCGGGTGGACGATAGCCAGCCCGGCATCTCTTCGTATACGGGTTGGCAGTTAAACAGGTCGGCGGAGCTGCTGGGGAGGTGAGTCAGCGTGGTCCCGTTCAGGGTGTAGGCAGTACATATCTTGATGGTAGATAGCTCGTCCAGCATGTCGAGCCGGGTCAGGGCGACCGAGGTATATCCGTTTATCAGAGAGCTGAACCGGCCGATGACCGCATCGAACCATCCGATTCTCCTGGGCCTTCCTGTGGTCGTACCGTATTCCCTGGCCTTTTCCCTGATGTGATCGCCGATCTCGTCATGAAGTTCAGAGGGAAAAGGCCCGCTTCCAACCCGGGTGGTGTAGCACTTGAAAACACCTATCACGGAATCGATCTTACAAGGGCTTATGCCCGCCCCCAGGGCCGAGCCCGCGGCCACGGGGGCCGAGGAGGTGACGTAGGGATAGGTCCCCAGGTCTGTGTCCAGCAGGGCGCCCTGGGCCCCCTCCATGATGATCAAGGCATCCTTCTCGATGGCCGCCTGGATCGTCAATTCGGTCTGGCGGACGAAAGGGGCCAGCTGCTCGCCGTACCGGCTGTACTCCTCAAAAACCTCATCCGTAGAAAAGGGCGAGGCGTCGTAGAGCTTGGTCAAGACCGCGTTTTTATAGCTCAGGACGTATTCCAGCCTCTCCCTGAAGGCCACCGGGTCCAGCAGGTCGCCCACCCGGATACCCATTCGTCCTGTTTTGTCCATGTAAGCCGGGCCAATCCCCTTTTTGGTGGTGCCTATGGCCCTGGCCCCCCTGGCCGTCTCCTCCAGCTCATCCAGCAGCAGGTGGTATGGCATAATCAGGTGGGCGCGGTCGCTGATGCACAGCCTCTCGCCGGGGTTCAGGTCTACTCCCCGCTCCTCCAGTGCCCGGATCTCCTCGAGCAGGGCCGGGGGGTGGATGACCATGCCGTTGCCCATGACGCAGATGACCTTGGGGTTGAAGACCCCGGCGGGAATCAGGTGGAGCTTGAAATCGCCCTGGGCGTTCATCACGGTATGGCCCGCGTTATTGCCGCCGCTGAACCTGACCACCATATCGGCCTTCTCGGCCAGCAGGTCGACGATCTTTCCCTTGCCCTCGTCGCCCCACTGGGCGCCGACGATTGCTACTACGGGCATGTGGGGGTCCTTTCTCGCTCAAACCAGGGACGTAAGCCGTCGGGCAGTATATCAGACACGCCTTTTCAAGGCAAAGCCAGTCCACCCTCGCTCAAACCAGGGAAACAAGCTGTCGGGCAGCATATCTGACACGCCTTTTCAAGGCAAAGCCAGCCCACCTCTGAACAGTCTCTATAGCGAAGGCGTCGAGGAAGTGCTGGCGACCAGCTCTTTCCGCTCCTGCGGCTGGAGATACGCCATGGCCTGGTCGACGATGTCGATCCCGACCCGCTCGCTCCAGGCCTGGATTAGCTGGTGAAAGACGGGGCCTGGGACCCCCTGCCCGATCTTGAGGCCGTTCAACGACACCACCGGCGCCATGCTCCAGGGAGTGGAGGTCAGGAACGCCTCTTCGGCCTTGTACACGTCGAAGGGGGTGTAGTCCCCCTCCCGGGTCTCGATTCCCATCTCCCGGGCCACCTCCAGCACCGTGTCCATGCTTATGCCACCCAGCACGTGGCGTCGGTTTGGCACGTGTATACAGCCCTGGGCCAGAAAGAAGAAGTTGGCCCCGCTGCTCTCCGCAACGTTGCCGTCGTAGTCCAGCATCAGGGGCAGGGCCTCCGGGTCGATGGCCTGGGCCTCGAACTGGGCGACGAAGTGGTTCATCTTGTTGGATATCTTGGCCTTGGGGGAGAGGCTCTGGGGTGGGGTGCGCCGGGTGGCCGGCGTTATCATCTTTACGCCCTGGGCGTACCACCGGGCGTACATGCCGAAGGCCAGAGTCTCGGTGTAGATGACCACCGTAGGCTTAGAGGTGGCTTTGCGAGTCGGGTCCATTGGGCCCCTGCTTATGATATGTGTGACGCCCACATCCTCCACCTCCGGGCCTCCGGTCCCCAGGTTTCGGTCCACCAGCTCCAGGGTTGTCCGCTCAAGCTCCTCCATGCTCAGCCCCGGGTCAATGCGCGTGTAGTTAAGGGACCATCTGAGCCGTTCCAGGTGCTCCTTCAGCTTGAACACCCTGCCTCCGAAGGTCCTGGACATCTCATAGACCCCGTCCCCCCACCTGAAGCCCCTATCGAAGACCGATACGACGGCCTTGCTCTCGGGGACCAGGTCACCGTTTACGAACACCACAGGCTCCTCTTTGTGGACCATGACGCCTCCTTCCCCACCATTCTGGCCCCGCGTCCCGGGTGGACTATCCTGTAACCGCTACCGCCTCCACCTCCAGCATGTATTCCGGCTTGAAGAAACCGGCTACCACCGTCGTGCTGGCGTATGAACCATCCTCCAGGTATCTGTCTCGCACCCTGCGAATGGCCGGGACCAGTGAGCGGTCCGTGAGGTAGGTCTTAATACGCACCACATCCTTCCAGGAGGACCCGGCTCCCTTGAGGATGTTGTCCAGGTTACGGTAGACCTGTCCTGCCTGGGCCTCGATGTCTCCCGCCCCGACGGTCTTGTCCTGAGGGTCTCGGCCCACCTGCCCCTGGACGTAGATGGTGTTGCCCGCCTTCACCGCGTGGGCCACCCCCGAAGACACGGACACCCCGGGCACGGTGAAGGACTGCCTGGGGGCCAGTGAGGCGATCAATTCCGACTCTATAAGCCAGTCGGGGCCTACCAGCCCGCACACCACTGAGGTCTGGGCCACCTGGCCCATCTTCATGTAGCCGTACCTGACAGATCGCATCTCCTCCAGCACATCGTCCCGAGTCACGTATCCGTGGGCCCACACGACGTTATCCCATGAGGCTCCGCTGGCCTTGAGGATGGCATCGAAGTTCTTGAACACCGCATCGGTCTGTGCCTTGATGTCCCCCTTGCCTATCACCTGGGTCTCGTAGGCCGCAGCGCTTCCAAGCCGGCCTGATTTGAACAACGGCTGCCCGCCTGCTATCGGCTGCTGACCGGTGATGTATATCGTGTCCCCTACCTTGACCGCGTAGGGTGAGCCTACAGGAACGAAGGTGTCGGGGACGTTGGTGATGCAGTGCTTGGGCGACCCGATGTGGGCGATGAGGTCTACCTCGATGAGCAGGTCGGGGTCCAGAAGGGGGGTCACTATGGTGGCCCCTGCCCTCTGATAGTAGGGAAGGTGTTGAAAATGGATCTCCCTGGCCTCCTGCCTGTCCTCGGGCCGGACCAGATACGCGTTGTATTTGGCCACGTCGTTCCAGGTCGCGCCCGCGGCCCTCAGGATCGATTCCAGGTTACGGTAGACCTGGCGGGCCTGGGCGGCAAAATCCCCCTTGCCCACCACCTGGCCGTCCTTGTCCCGGGCCACGATGCCAGAGGTGTAGAGGACGTTCCCCACCTTGACGGCGTGGGTGTAGCCTTTGGTCTCGTAAAGGTCCGGCGCAACGATATGCTCTCTGTCCATGTTCGACTCCTGTTTATATGACCCGGCCGCGAGGGTGGACTCTGTTCGGGGTGACCCCAGCCTTTTCCACTACTGGACCGCGGTGGCCTCTATCTCCACCAGCAGCTCAGGAAGGAACAGCGCGGCAATCCCCAGCAAGGTGGTGGCAGGCCGACACCCTGCTTGGCTCAGGCGGGGCAACGTGTCGGTTTCGTATGCCTCCAAAAAGGCATGCACGTCGGTTACGTAGTAATTTAGACGCACTACGTCCGATAGGCCAAGCCCCGCCTGGCCTAGTACCGTCTCCAGATTGTCCAGCGCCTTGTTGAGCTGGCCTGCCATATCTCCCACGTGAACCGGATTACCTTCGTCATCCACCGAGGTCTGGCCGGCGCATAGTAGCACCCTTTTAACATCACTCAGGTCGTTGGCCTGCACGAATCCGAATTGGTCCTGCCAAGCCCAGGGGTTGATAGCACGTCGCTCCATGAAGTCCTCCTTCTCGAATGGGGTTTGGAAGATAATACTACCATGGCTCTCATAGATGAGGTGCCTGGCTTGGGCCCAGGCAGTTTGACATGGGGAATTTTAGCTCAAAACAAAGTATCCAAAACGGAGATCCTTCGACACGCTGAGGACGAACGGGCGGGAAGGACATCCCCCGTTCGTGGTGACCCCGATGTAATCGGGGCGAACCAACGTTTGGATAGTTACCTGGTTCCGGTCACACCTGAACCGGGCTGACCTTAACGGTCTTGCCTTCGCGGGCCGATTGAATCATGGCCAGGGTTATCTCAACCACACGTAGGCCA
>JADFJI010000169.1 GCA_022566235.1 Chloroflexota bacterium | reverse complement strand
CACTTCAACCGCAGGCAAATACATCTCCTCGCGAGACTGGGCCACTCCGATGGGAGGGGTGGTATCTATTACGTCGCCCAGTGCGGCCATTAGTTTTCTCCTATCTGATAGACTGATTTGATGGAGACTAGGAGGGCGGTTGAAAATTCGGTCTAGAATACCCATTAAACACACCCCTTCCTGCCACTGATAACCGAGCAACCTGCGCTTGGTTCTCGGGTTCAGTTTGATTCTTTCTTGCGAGAGTCCACAATCCTAATAGTGTGCCGCTTACCAGCCTTTATCAGGCTATCGGCATAGATCTTCTCCGGTGGACCATAGCGGGCGCGTTCAGGCTTTTCTTCGTAAGGCTCCGCTAGCCTAATATATTCTCTGTCCAATGTCCCCCCATCGACTCGCACGCCTCCTCCTCGGATGAGCCTTTTCCCCTCCGCCTTGCTGGAAACTACCTCAGCTCGGACCAATAGCACCGGTATGTTGATGAGGTAGCGTGTTTGTTTAGGCAGGTTGTCGAGTGATGCACCTGGTGCTATGAACCCCGCCTGCGTTGTTGAAGGAAATACCAGTTCATAGTCGGGATTGGGGCCGGCGTCTGGATGTGAAAAAGGCACACAAAATTCTATGAGGTGATCCGGGGCCTCTTTGCGCTGGACGATACGCCCGAAGTCGGCCTCGGCCTTCGTAGAGGCCTTAAGGCCGTGGAACTGGGCCACGATCTCTCGGGCCAGCCGCTTCTTTATCTCCATCGGGTTTACAGAGCGGGTTTCGAGGGCCTGGCGCATCTCATCCAGCTCGGGGCCCGGGACATCGGTTACCAGCTCGAAGTAGTCCATCATCAGGTCGTCCTTGAGACGCATGACCTTGAAGTAGGTGTCCTTGGGCGGCTCGTCGATCCCTATGTAGTTGTCAAGGCTCTTGCTCATGCGCAGAACGCCGTCGGTGCCCACCAGGATGGGGACCATGAGGCACTGTTGAGGCCTCTGGCCCATCATGGATTGCAGCTCCCGCCCCAGGAGCAGGTTGAACTTCTGGTCCGTGCCACCGAACTCCACGTCAGCCTCGATGATTACAGAGTCGTAAGCCTGGAGCAGGGGGTACAGAAGCTCGGTGATGGCTATGGGCCTGTTGGCGGCATACCGTTTGGAGAAGTCGTCCCGGGCCAGAAGCTGGGCCACGGTGAACCTGCTGGTGAGCTTTATGATATCGGCCAGGCCGAACTTACCGAACCACTCGCTCTGCCACCGCACCTCGGTCTTGTCCCGGTCCACCACCTTGAAGAACTGGTCCAAATAGGTCTGAGCGTTGTCCTTTACCTCTTCGGCGGAAAGCATGGGCCGGGTGGCCGACTGGCCGCTGGGGTCACCGATCTGCGCGGTCCAGTCCCCGACTATCAGGATCACCCGGTGCCCCAACTCTTGGAACTGCCTGAGCTTACGGAGGCCAACTGCGTGGCCCAGGTGGATGTCGGAGCGGCTCGGGTCGAAGCCCATCTTGAGCCTGAGGGGCTTTCCCGCTTCCAGGAGCTGGTCCATCTCCTCCCGAATGATGACCTCGGCCACGCCCCGGCTCAACAGGTGAGACAACTGGTCTTTATCCATTGACATAGCTCTCGGCGAGGACCTTTCGGGCCCGGGCCACGTCCCGATTCATCTGGTCGATCAGCTCCTGGGGCCCGGAGAAACGGGCGTCGCCCCTAACCTGGGTGATGAAATCTACCGATAGGTTCTGGCCATACAGATCGCCGTCGAAATCGAATATGTACACCTCTATGGAGCGCTTCACTCCATCGAAGGTGGGATTAGTGCCAATGTAGCTGATGGAGTCCATGGCGGCTCCCTTGACCCGGGCCCTGGTGGCGTAGATTCCATCCGCGGGCAGCGCCCTCCCCGCATCGACCTCCAGGTTGGCGGTGGGAAACCCCAGGATACGGCCCCTCTTTTCGCCAACGACCACCTGGCCGCTGAGGTTGAAAGGCCGGCTCAGCAGGCTTCTGGCCCGGGCCACGTCCCCCTGGGCCAGGGCATCCCGGATCACGGTACTGCTGACCACTTGGTCCCCTTCCTGGACGAGATCCATACAGCTCACCTGGAAGTCCATCTCCCCGCCCAGCTCGGATAGCATCGCTATATCGCCCTCTCGCTTGCTGCCAAGGGCGAAGTCCGGGCCGACAACCAGGACCTTCATCCTCAAATTGTCCTTGAGCAAGGTGACGAACTCTCTGGCCCGAAGCTGGGAGACGGCCCTGGTGAAGGTGATGGCCACCACACGGTCTAGCCCCAGGGATTTCATCGCCTTCAGCCGGTGGTCAAGGTCCATCAGATAACGGGGCTGGAAGCCCGGCGTAAGCACAGTTCGAGGATGGTTTCGAAAGGTCAGCACCGCCGAAAGCAGGCCCCGAGCCCTGGCCTCTTCCATTGTCCGCCGCAGCAGGCTCTGATGGCCCAGGTGCACGCCATCGAAGACGCCTATGGTAACCGCTGTCCCCTTCGGGATCGAGACCTTGCGCAGCTCTTCTATCACGCTGAGACCCTTCACAGTACACATGACCCCTACCAGCGATAGGGGTCATGTTCCCAGGATACTATCACAGCCCTTTTGAAGGGTCAATTGATACTGGCCATTTCGTTCAAGTGGGCCGGAATATCTGTGGTAGGATTGTTCCACATTACCGGGAATCTTTCATCCCCGATGCAATCTGGGCGTCACGAAGGATGAAAATTTAGCACGCGTTTATCTTACTTTCGGATCAATAAGGAGGGTACCGATGTCGACAACGGCTCAGGGGGTGATTTCCAGGCGCGCAGGTGCGCCGGCGGAGCTTGAAGAGATAACGGTTGAGGCCCCGGGGCCCGGAGAGGTCCAGGTGCGAATCCAGGCTAGCGGGGTCTGCCACACGGACCTTCACTACAAGCTGGGCAACGTGGGCGACGACTTCCCATACCTGCTGGGGCACGAGGGCGCAGGTATCATCGAGGCGGTGGGCGAGGGAGTGACGACCCCTGCCGTGGGGGACTACGTGATACTGGCCTGGAGGGCGCCCTGCGGGTACTGCCGGTTCTGCTCCATCGGCCAGCCACACCTGTGCTCCGCAAGCCTCAACGCAGCACCCCGCATGTTCGCCAAGAAGGACGGGAAGCAGTTGAGCCAGGCCCTGGGCGTCGGCACCTTCTGCACTCGCACCGTGGTGGCCGCAAGGCAGGCGATCCCCGTGTCGCGAGATTGTCCCCCGGCCCAGGCCTGCCTCATCGGGTGCGGGGTCATGACCGGGATCGGCGCGGCCCTCTATACTGCGAGCGTGCATCGGGGCAGCACCGTGGCGGTGTACGGGTGTGGTGGGGTGGGGTGCAGCGTGATCATGGGCGCCCGCCTCGCCAACGCCAGGAAGATCATCGCCGTGGACATCGCCGACAACAAGCTGGACTGGGCCCGAGAGTTCGGCGCCACGGACGTGGTGGACGCCAGCAAGACCGACCCGGTAGAGGCCATCAAGGAGCTGACCGATGGCAACGGCGTGGACTACTCCTTCGAGGCGGTGGGTAGGCCGGATACCCTGCTCCAGGCCCTCTGGTCCCGGGACCTGGCCGGCACCTGCGTGTTGATCGGGGTACCGGACCAGGCGATGAAGATGGAGCTTCCCATGCTCAAGTTCTTTGGCCTGGGGGGCGCGCTGAAGGTGAGCTGGTACGGCGATTGCCTTCCATCCCGGGATTTCCCTATGCTGGTCGATTGGTACCGGGAGGGAAAGCTGGACCTCGACCGGGTGGTGACCAGGCTCATCGATCTGAAGGACACCGAGGCCGCCTTCGAGGAGATGCAGAGGGGCGAGGTGCTGCGCTCGGTGGTCCAGTTCCCGGATTAGGCACGCCTAGTCCTCGGCCCGGGGCTCCACCATTTTCTCGGGGTCCAGGATACGGGCCAGCTCCTCCTCCGAGAGGTCGGTCTTCTCTCGGGCCACCTCCCGGATGGTCCTGCCGGACTTGGCCGCCTCCTTTGCTATCTCCGCCGCCAGGTCGTACCCGATGACCGGGGCCAGCGCGGTGCCGATCATGAGGCCTCTCTCCACGGTCTCGGGCCCCCTTTCTGTGGCCTTCAGCCCTTCAACACACTGCCTGGTGAAATTGTCCGTGGCCGTGCTGAGTAGGGCTATGGACTGGAGTAGGTTGTAGGCCGCCACCGGCATCATCAGGTTTATCTCGAAGTAGCTGTCCCGTCCCGCCGTTGCTATGGTGGCGTCGTTGCCTATCACCTGGGCACACACCTGGAGCAGCGACTCGGCAATGACGGGGTTGACCTTGCCGGGCATGATAGAGCTCCCCGGCTGGACCTCGGGCAGGGCCAGCTCCCCCAACCCGGCCCGGGGCCCCGATCCCATCCAGCGGATGTCGTTGGCGATCTTGGTCAGGCTTATGGCGATGGTCCGCAGGACTGCGCTGGCCTCCACCACCGAATCCAGGGTGCTCTGGGCCTGGAAGTGGCTCTCCGTCTCCCTGATCCTGACACCCGCCAGCTCCGATATGAGGTCGGTTGCCCTGGACGCGAACTCGGGGTGAGTGTTCACCCCCGTCCCCACCGCCGTGCCCCCCAGGGCCACCTGGGACAGCTCCTCCTGGGCGTGTCGCAGCCTTCTGAGGCCGCTCTCCACCTGCCCTGCATACCCCAGGAACTCCTGCCCCAGGCGCACGGGGGTAGCGTCCTGGAGGTGGGTTCGCCCCGTCTTGATGATGCCCCAGAACTCCTTTGACTTCAGGTCCAGGGCCTTTTTGGCCCGCTGCAGGGCAGGTATCAATCGTTCCTGGATATCCATCAAGGCCGCCAGGTGTATAGCGGTGGGGATGACGTCGTTGGATGACTGGCCCTTGTTGACGTGGTCGTTGGGGTGGACCAGGCGAGATCCCAGCTCCCCGCCCAGGAACTCCGTGGCCCGGTTGGCTATCACCTCGTTGACGTTCATGTTTGTGGAGGTGCCGGAACCCGTCTGAAATATGTCTAGGACGAACTGATTGTCCAGCTTACCGTCGGCCACCTCCTGAGCGGCCCGGACGATGGGGTCGAGGAGCCGCTCTTCAAGGAGGCCAAGGCCCCGATTAGCCCGGGCCGCGGCCAGCTTGATGAGGCCCAGGGCCCGTATGAAGCTCCTGGGAAACCGCAGGTCGCTAATGGGGAAGTTCTGCACCGCCCTCATGGTGGATGCGCCGTAGTAGGCATCGGCGGGCACTTCGATAGTGCCCATGGAGTCTCTTTCGGTCCTGGTCTTACCCTTGTCTGCGTCTACCACACCACTTCTCCTTTCAGACACCGGCCCTCTAACATTGGCCCTCTATAGCGCAACCGTACCTTCAATGTACCCACTGGCCTCGGGCCCGTCAACACACCGGTGGCTGGGGCGGAAGGTCGGGTAGAAAGCAGAAGATTCTGGTAGAATGTCTCGGGCTCATCCACAGATTCGATCTGATAAAGAAAATTGGCTTCGATGACGTAGATGGTATCAAAAGACGCTTATCAAGTTCTAACAGAATTTCTTCTTTCAGGTTAGTATAATAATGCAGTG
>JADFJI010000168.1 GCA_022566235.1 Chloroflexota bacterium | reverse complement strand
CCCCGTTTACCAGCATCCGAGGCATGATTACCTCTTCTCCGCGGCCCGCACAGCTTCGGCCACACGGGTCCAGACCTGCTGGTGCAGCTCGACATTTCGGGCCCGGTCTCCCGGGATCTCTATTATCGCCGTCGATGGCGATGCCAGGCCGCGGGACACCGTTTCCTCAAACTCCCCCCAGGAGGTGACCCTGGAGTACTCCAGTCCATACATCTCGGCCGCGGGACCGAATTTCAGACCGTGGGGCGTGCCGAAGATCTCCTCAAAAAGGTCGGAGTAGCCGGCCTGGGGCAGGAAGGAGAAGATCCCGCCGCCGTCGTTATTCACCACGATTATGGTGGCATTGATATCGTAACGATTCGCGGCCAGGAGGCCGTTCATGTCGTGGTACAGGGACAGGTCCCCCAGGACCAAAACCAGCGGATCGCCCGTCCCGGCCCCCACTCCCAGTGCGGTAGACACCACCCCGTCGATACCACTGGCCCCACGGTTCGCCATGCACCTCACCGATTTGTCGCCCACCGGAAGGAAGCCGTCCATGTCCCGAACGGGCATGCTGTTCCCCGCGAACAAGATAGAACCCTCGGGCAGCAGGCCCCACAGCTGCGAGAAGACCTTCCCCTCGAAGAGCTCGTCCATCCCCCCGAGGCTCTCTTTCACAGCCTCTCTTGCACTGTCCCGTAGCGATAGCCACCGTTCCAGCCATCCCGTGCCCCCCGGCCCTTTGCCCACTTCCGATGTCAGGCCCACGCAGAACTCTGTGGGATCG
Organism: Chloroflexota bacterium; assembly: GCA_022566235.1. Classification (GTDB taxonomy): domain Bacteria; phylum Chloroflexota; class Dehalococcoidia; order Plut-88900; family Plut-88900; genus JACZVB01. The sequence continues at coordinate 4,798 of JADFJI010000168.1, read as the reverse complement.
GCCTCCAAGACATCGGTTGCAAGGTGGGAAGGGTCGTGCCATCCACCGTCCCTCACCAGGATGTGGCGGGAAGCCCGACACGTCTCCAGGTACTGGCCCAGGGCCCGTGAGGTCGGGGTCGCGCCGAATCGCAGCACGACCTCCGGCCTCAGGCGGTCGGTCAGCTCGGTGTCCCGCAGAAACAGGTCATAGTTTTCGATGACCGACTCCAGTCCATGGGTGCCGCACCGGACCTGAGACAACGGGTCGGCCAGGACCGGATAGCCCAGGGCCCGGGCCGCCTTAGTCACCTCATGGGGGAAGCCCTGAGCCCTCTGGGGGCCGCATACGATGATGCCTCGCTCCTCCCCGCTCAGCTCCGCTGAAAGCCTTTCCCCAAGGTCCCTTCCCGCCGGATTGGAAGACCGAGGGATGCTGGTGAAGGGTCTCCCATCGGGGTGGCCCGCCAGTATATGAGGGGCTTCCTCGTCGGAAGAGGTCGAGAAATCTTCCGGCGCCTGCTCGGGGGCCAGAGGCTCCCGGAAGGGAAGGTTAATGTGCACCGGGCCCGGGACCCCACCGGCCGCCGTGGCATAAGCCCGGCACCCCAGGGCCCGGACGTATCTCAGCAGGTCGGGGGTCGCCTCCGGAAGGGGCAGGTCCACAGCCCATTTAGCATGTACCCCGTACATTCTCGACTGAACAATGGTCTGGTTGGCCCCCCATTCCACCAGCTCTGGCGGCCGGTCCGAGGTAAGGGCCAGCAGGGGTGTGAACGATTGCCTGGCCTCAACTATCGCCGGGAGCAGATTTGCCGCGGCGGTGCCCGAGGTGCAGACTACCGCCACCGGCTCACCCAGGCCCTTGGCCATGCCGAGGGCGAAAAACCCCGCAGATCGTTCATCCAGATGGATCCAGGTCTTTACATCTTCGTGCCTGGCGAAGCTTATAGCCAGTGGGCTGGACCGGGACCCGGGGCATATGCAGACGTGCCGGAGGCCGGAACGGGCCAGTTCGTCCACCAGGGCCCCGGCGAAGGCGTAATTCCGGTTCTCCGGCCTCATTAGCCCTCGAGCTCCAGGGCGGACATCATGGTCTGGAGCTTGAACCCCGTCTCCGCGTATTCTCGATCCGGGTCTGACCCTTCGACTATGCCCGCTCCAGCGTAGAGGGTGGCGGTGTGGCTCTGCAGAAGAGCCGATCTCAAGGCTATGGTGAATTCTCCCTGTCCAGAGGCGTCTATCCAGCCCACCAGGCCCCCATACCAGCCCCGGTCCATCTCCTCTATCTCCCCGATTAGCCGCACAGCCTTGTCTCTGGGAACACCAGAAACCGCCGGGGTAGGATGAAGATGCTCTACAAAATCCAGCGCATGATATCGCCGGGTATTCAGGCCATGAAAGGTAGTGGACAGATGCTGCACGTTTCTGAGCTTCAATATCTCCGGGGTCTCCTGCCATTGGAGGTTGGTGCAAAGGCCATTCAGCGACTCGGCGACCGCATTGACGACCAGAGAATGCTCGCGACGTTCCTTGGCATCTGCCAGAAGCGCCTCACCAAGCCGCCTGTCCTCAGATAGAGTTGAGCCCCTGGGGGCCGAACCCGCCTCGCATACGCACTCCACCTTCGTTCCCGAGACCTTTAACACCGGCTCCGGCGTAGCCCCGAGAAAGGTTGTCCCGTTCCCGGCTAAGGCGAAGACGGTGCATTCCGGGTCTATCTCAATGAGGCGAGACAGCACCCGTTCTATGGAAAGGGACGGCAGGTTGCGGGCCATCACCCTTCGGGCCAGCACCACTTTCTCGACTTCACCGGCTCGGATCGCCTTAAGCACCCTGTCCACCGATCTCCGCCATCTCTTACGAGCGACGGCCTCGCTCTCAACGTCATCACTACTCTTGCCGGATTGCCCCCCATCGGCTCCTACGGTGACGGTATCTGACGATGCCTTTTTATCGAAGCCGTCCGGATGGATGACCAGATTCTCGGTTATCCATGTCCCTTCCTTATTGCCCGCATAGCAGACTCGAGGCAGCACCAGGAACCCATCGCCGTAGCCTCGCCACTCCTCTGAGACCCTGGCCGACGGGTCGAAGCGGAAGCCTCCCAGGGCCAAAGGCCCCACGCCCCTGATCCCTGGTGCCTCCACCAGGGCGTCGGTCATCAATGACCGTAACCCTTCCTTGATCTGTACAAAACGACGATCTCCGCTCCCCCTGAGAATAGAAGCAGCGCCTATCCCGACAATCCATTCACCCCGGGATGGCTGGCACCAGAAGACCCTCCAGGGCTCCTCCGCATCAGCCCCGGCGAAGAGGGAGACGGGGTCTGCGGGGTCGGGCACTGGCCGGGACCTGCTGACCAGGACCGGTCTTTTTAAAGCGATAGCCCGAAGCCGGCCTTCTTCTAATAAGGCATCCAAACCCACCATCATCTGTTTCTCTTCTTCTTCATCGACAAATTCGCAGGCAGCAAACGCCTCACAAACATCACGAGTGGGAGTCCAGTCCTGGCTTGTCCCGATACTCGGGACAAGTCGGGACCAGAATCTTCCAGATGACTCGGCTCCACCCCAATGCTTCGCAAAAGCAACTCCCGCACGGTCCGGGTCTGGTCGGTGAGGGATACCGAGCGTTCGGACATCAGCCACCGGAGAATCACCTCGTGCAGCCCCCCCAGCCACACATGTGATACCAGGACGGTATCCATAGGGGGTAAGGCCCCCACGGCCACAGCCCCGTCCAGCTCCCGCTGAATCAGAGCGGCGAAACGGTCCCGTGCCGGCAGGAACTTCTTGTCCAGCGCCCGGCCCTGGCCCACGATGTTGACCAGCAGTATCTGGGCCAGCCTCCTCTGCCTGGAGAAGGTGAGGAGCAGGGCATCGATGGCGGAGGATATTCGATGGAGGGGCCGGGTCTCGGCCTCTATGGAGCGTTCAACCCTCCGGACCAGCCTCTCGCTGAGCTGCTCCACCAGCCCTAAGGCCATCTTTTCTTTGCTGGGGAAGTGGAAGTAGAAGCTGCCCTTGGAGGTGCCCGACTGCTGGACTATCTCGTCTATGTTGGCGCTATGATAGCCCCGCCGGGCAAAGAGGCTGGCCGCGGCCTCCAGTATCCTCTCCTTGGCACCTGGGGGGCTGGATTTAGTCGTCATAGATGACGCCTTGCACAACTACCTCATTCTTTAAGCCCTATGGGAGTCCATCCCGACATATCGTGATGGAGGGGGAGATGGGGGTGAGGGTTGTAGGTAATCTCACTAGACCGACTGGTCTGTTTAGTGCCGCCAGTTTAAAGCGAGGGACTAGGGGCTGTCAATATGAGGGAAGAGAGGCTACCGTAAGCTCTCCACTTGTTCTATTATCTGTTCCATTTCACCCCTATCGAACCCTAGTTCGACGACCTTATCGACGTCCGCCTGGGCTTCTGCATCCATATTCAGGAAAGTGTGTGCTATAGCCCGGTTAGCATAGGCCTGGGCAAGCTGGGGATCGAGGCGGATGGCTTCGTTGTAATCCTGAATCTCCCGCTGATATTGACCCAGAGTGCCATACGCCACGCCTCGGTTCATGTAGGTCAGGGCATCTTGGGGGTCGAGGCTGATGGCTTCGTCGTAGTCCTCGATGGCACGTTCGTTCTGGCCCAGGTTCAGTAAGGCAGTGCCTCGGTTATAGTAGGCATCTGCATATTGGGGATTGAGGCGGATGGCCTCATTGTAGTCCTCGATAGCCCTCTGAAACTGGGCCAGATTCATATAGGCGGTGCCCCGGTTGTTGTAGGCATCGACAAGCTGGGGATTGAGGCGGATGGCCTCATCGTAGTCCTGAATCGCCCGCTGATACTGGCCCAGTCGACCGTAGGCGAAGCCCCGGTTGACGTAGGCATCGGCAAACTGAGGGTTGAGTTGGATCGCCTCATCGAAGTCCTCTATCGCTTGCTGCAGCTGGCCTAGGTCTATGTAGGTGATGCCCCGGTTGTAGTAGGCATCGGAATCCTGGGGGTTTAGGCGGATGGCCTCATCGTAGTCCTGGATGGCCCGCTGGTGCTGCTCCAATATGGAGTAGTAGAAACCTCGGACGTAGTAAGCCATGGTAAGTTGGGGGTTGAGGCGTATGGCTACGTCGGTTTCCGCAATTGCCTGCTCCAAGCGTCCTGCCTGCTGATGGGCGACAGCAGAAATTAAGTGATCCTCCGCATTTTTGGGGTCCGCCTCGTTGGCTGTTATGGCTTTGGGGGCAGGCGTTGAATGGACGGTAGGTGTATTAGCTCCGCTACCGCCACACGCCACTATCAATAGAATGACGGACAACGATGCAGTCAGTAACAATCTAATTAACATGCGACTAATCCGCTCAGGTTTCGGAGAAATGTTACCACGCCTTCCCGCCACAGTCTGTGCGGCACCCCATGGTTGAAACCTTAGCCGTCCTCGTTCCGCTGCGTCGATATTCTTGACTGCAACGTTTTGAACCAATCCACTCAACAGCCCGTCCCTGGAAAACTAATTGGAACTTGCCTCTGGGACCGCCGGGAAATAGAATGCTCGTGGGAAGATGAGACAGTGGCATCGGTCATGGAGGTCCCACGCCTATGAGCAGCTCGGCGGAACCGGAGGCCATTAGCTGGAGAGACTGGAACGAGGAGTCTTTCCTGGCCGCCAGGCAGGAGGAGAAGCGTGTCCTCCTGACCTTGACGGCTACCTGGTGCCACTGGTGTCACGTGATGGACCAGACCTCCTACGCCAATCCACAGGTTATCGACCTTGTAAATTCCCGGTTCATACCCGTACGGGTGGACGTTGATAGGCGGCCGGACATCTC